>DASVGV010000058.1:0-8789 GCA_036379355.1 Mycobacteriales bacterium
ACCCTGCTGCTGCTCGCTGCGGCCGCGCTCGTCGCCGTCCGCCGCTTTCGCGGCGACCTCCTGCCCGCGTTGCCCGTCGGTACGCGGGTGATCGTCGCGGCAGTCGCCGTCGTGGCGCTCGTGTGGGTGGTGATCCGGGCGCTGACCTACCCGGAGGCCGGGTCGGGGAGCCTCGGTGGTGCGCACTACAGCGTCGGCGCCTCGTTCGGGACGTACGTCGTCTGCATCGCCACGGCCGTGGCGGCCGCGTTCGCCGTTCTGGACCTGCGCGAGTCGGGCGAGACGCTGCCGGCCTTCCCGAAGGCGCCGACCAACTCGACCACCGGCCCGGATCAGGCCTGACCGGCCTGTACGTCTCCCGGGGCGTGTCGCTCGCCGCTTCCGGCGACCGCGGATGCGAACGTCGGTCAGGTGACGCAGGCTCCCGAGCGACCGCGCGTCGCCGGGCGCCGTGACTCCCGTCCGGCCCGCCCGCCGGCGTCGCGGCTGGCGCTGCCACGACTGCGGCGGGACGAGGGCGCGTGGCTGCCGGCGCTCTTGCTCGCGCTGCGGACGACCGTCTATGGACTGATCGCCGTCGAGGTCGTCGTCCTGCTGCTGTGGGCGGCGGCGTCGCGATCCGGCTCGAGTGCGGCCGACACCGTACGACTGGGGCTGACGTTCTGGGCCGCCGCGCACCACGCCACCGTCCACGTCGGCGCCGCCGAGATCGGCGTGGTGCCGCTCGGGTTGACGGCGTTGCCGTTCTGGCTGCTGCACCGGGGCACCCGAGCGGTGTACGCCGCGGACAACACGATCGAGTCGCTGGCCTTCGTACCGGCGCTGGCGACCTGTTACGGAGTGCTCGTGGCGGTGGTCGCCCTCGCCGCACGGACTGCGGTGATCGACCCGGTGCCCGCGGAGGGCTTCGTCGGGGGCGCGGCCGTCGCGTCGCTCGCCGCGCTGACGGCCGTGGCCCGCGTCCGGGGTCTGCACCCCCGCATCCCCGCGTGGCTGGTGACGGCTGCCCGCGGGGTCCTGCGCGCCTCGGCCGTGCTGCTGGGCGCGGGGCTGCTGCTCGCCGTCGTCGCGGTCGCCGTTCAGCACGGGCGGGTGGGCGCCACCCAGGCGGCGCTGCAGCCGGGGGCATCGGGCGTGACCGGCCTGCTGCTCCTGGACGTGCTCGCGCTGCCGCATGCCGCGGTCTGGGGCGCGTCGGTCCTGGCCGGGCCCGGCTTCGGGCTCGGCGCGCACACGTCGGTGTCGTTGGCCGGCTCGACGCTGGGTGCGGTGCCCGCCCTGCCCGTCCTCGCCGCACTGCCCGCGACCGGGGCGTTCCCCGCGTACGCGCTGCTGCTGCTCCTCGTCCCGTTCGGGGCCGGCGCCCTCGCCGCGCGCAGGGTGCTGCCGCCGCGCGGCGGGTCGGCCTGGCGCGACGACGTCCCCGTCGCCCTGCGCGCCGCTGCCGTGGGCGGCGTCCTGTGGGCCGCTCTGGCCTGGGTCACCGACGGGTCCGCCGGCCCCGGGCGGCTGTCGGTCGCCGGTCCGTCCCCCTGGCAGGTCGGCCTGGCGGTGTTCGGTGAGCTTGCCGTCGGGCTGCTGGCCATGGCAGGGGTGAGAGAGGTACGTCGACGTCGCTCCGCCGACGGTGGCGATGACCATCGCGCGCCCCGGCAGTGGCCGGTGCTCAGGCGCCGAGACCGCGCAGCAGGCTCTCGATGAGCGCCTCGTAGGTGCTCTCCGGGTCCGGGGTGAGGACGAGGCCGGTGAGCTCCAACGCCGTCGCACCGTGGACGGTGCTCCAGAGCTGCTGCGCGACCTCGAGTGGGTCGCCGGCGCGGATGCGCCCGGCGGTCATCGCGTGCTGGACGTGCCCCACGAGCTCGCCGAATGCCGCCGCGGCATGCTCGGCGACCTCGTCGGAGTCGCCGGCGTGCGGGATCGCGTCGGTGAACATCACCGCGTAGTACTGCGGGTTGGCCAGCGCGAAGCGTCGGTACCGGAGGCCCGACCCGCGAAGCCGCTCGAGGGGGTCGGTCTCGCCCTGGTCGGCGACGGCCGCGCGCAGCCGGTCGAATCCGCGGATGAGCAGGGCGGCCGTGAGGCCGTCCTTGCCGCCGAGCCGGCTGTAGATGCCCATCGGAGCGACCGCCGCCTCGGCCGCAACCGCACGCACCGTGACGGCGCCGGGCCCGTCTCGTACCAGCACCGCCTCGGCCGCGTCGACGAGGGCCTGCTGAACGTCGGCGCTCGCGGTGCGGGTACGGCGCCGCTGCGGCGACGGGGTGGTTCTGCTCATCGCTTCCTTCTCGCGGACGTCCGGGGTTGACGTCGTCCCCAATCTATAGAACAGTGTGCCATACCGTTATAGCACGACGTTCTATAAGGAGTCCTCGTGACCACCGTGACCCCCGCCCGACCCGCTCGACGTTGGGCAGTGCTCGCCGTCCTGTGCCTGAGCGTCCTGCTGGTGACCGTCGACAACACGATCGTGAACGTTGCGCTCCCGAGCATCAGCCGGGAGCTGGGAGCCTCGACCGGCGCGCTCCAGTGGGTCGTCGACGCCTACTCCCTCGTCTTCGCCGGCCTCCTGCTGGTCGGTGGAAACCTGGGTGACCGGCTGGGGCGCCGGCGCACGCTGCAGGCCGGCATGGCCGCATTCGTCGTGACCTCGGTCGCGGCGGCGCTCGCCGCGAACACGGCGGAACTGGTGGCGGCCCGGGCGGCGATGGGCGCCGCGGCCGCGCTGATCTACCCCGCCACCCTGGCCCTGCTGACGAACACCTTCACCGACGCCCGGGAACGCGCCACCGCGATCGGGATCTGGGCCGGCGTCTCCGGTCTGGCCGTCGCCGTCGGGCCGCTGTCGGGTGGCCTGCTGCTCGACCACTTCCGCTGGAGCTCGGTGTTCTGGTTCAACGTCGCCCTCGGGGTGGTCGCGGTGGTTCTCAACGGACGGTTCGTCACCGAGTCCCGCGACGCTCGACCCGGACGGTTCGACGTCGCCGGCGCGCTGCTGTCCGTGGTGTCGATGCTCCTTCTCGTCGACACGGTGATCGAGGCGCCGACGCGGGGATGGACGGCGCCGCTGACGGTCGCCGGGTTCGTGCTGGCGCTGGGTCTGGTCGCCGTGTTCGTCTGCTGGGAGTTGCGCCGCGAGCACCCCCTGCTCGACGTACGGATCTTCGCCAGTGCCCGGTTCTCCGCGGCCAGCGGCGCCGTCGCGCTCGCGTTCTTCGGGCTCTTCGGGTTCATCTTCCTGGTGACGCTCTACTTCCAGGCCGTCCGCGGCTACACCCCGCTGCGCGCGGGTCTCGCGACCGTGCCGTTCGCGCTCGTCACCGGCGCGCTGTCCCCCGTGGCGATCGCGCTGATGAAGCGGTTCGGGACCAAGCTGGTGGTCGCGGCAGGGCTGGCGCTCATGAGTGGGGGGTTCCTCGTCGCGGCGACCATCACCGTCGACGCGGCGTACTGGGGTCGGATCGTCGTCTCGATGGCCCTCATGGCAGCCGGGCTCGCGCTCACGTCGGGGCCGGCGTCCGAGGCGATCATGGGCGCGTTGCCGGCGGACAAGGCGGGGGCCGGCTCGGCGGTCAACGACACCACGCGCGAACTGGGGGGAGCCCTCGGCGTCGCCGTGATCGGATCCGTGCTCAGCTCCCGGTACGCGCCGGAGGTCGCCTCGGGGCTGGACCGGCTTGGTGTCTCCGGCTCCGCCCTGCACCACGCGACCGGCTCCCTGACCGCCGGGCTGGGCACCGCGGCGCACCTGCCGCCGGCCCTGCAGGGACCGGCGGTCGACACGGTCCGGCACGCGTTCCTGACGGGCCTGTCGGCCGGGTCGCTGGCCGCTGCCGCGGCCACTGCGGCAGCAGCAGTCGTGGCCCTCGCCTTCCTGCCGGCACGTGCCGACGCGACGAGTCCCGCGCCGGCACCGGAGCCGGCCCCGGCCCGGCCAGCTGGTGCGGGTAGATGCGAGGCGACGGTGGGTGCGTCCTGACCGCGTGCCCCCGGTGGCCGGCGTCCGCACCGCCGGGCCACCGCGTCTAGGGTGCCCGTCGTGGGCTCGCGGATCGTCGTCCTCGTTTCGGGCACCGGGACGAACCTCGCGGCGCTGCTCGAGGCCACGCGCGATCCGCACTACGGCGCCACCGTCGTCGCGGTCGGCGCCGACCGGCCGGACATCCCCGCCCTCGACCTCGCCGCCGAACAGGGCATCCCGACCTTCGTACGGGTGCTGCAGCAGTTCCCGGACCGCGACGCCTGGAACGACGCGCTGGCCGCCGATATCGCCTCGTACGACGCCGACCTCGTCGTCTGCGCCGGGTTCATGAAGCTGCTGCGCGGCGACCTGGTCACCCGCTGGCCGACGCTCAACACCCATCCGGCGCTCTGCCCGGCCTTTCCCGGCATGCACGCCGTCGAGGACGCCCTCGCCTACGGCGTCAAGGTCACCGGCGCGACGCTGTTCCTCGTCGACGACGGCGTCGACGCCGGCCCGGTCGTCGCCCAGGTCGCCGTACCGGTCTGCGACGGCGACGACGTCCAGAGCCTGCACGCGCGCATCAAGTCCGCCGAGCACGGCATGCTCGTGGAGACCGTCGGCCGCATGGTCCGCGGCGGTTACCGCATCGAGGGAAGGAAGGTCGTCCTCGCATGACCCGCATCGAGATCCGCCGCGCGCTGGTCAGCGTCTACGACAAGACCGGTCTCGACGAGCTGGCGCGCGGCCTGCATGCCGCCGGCGTGGAGATCGTCAGTACGGGCGGCAGTGCGAGCGCCATCGCTGCCCTCGGCATCCCGGTCACGCCGCTCGCGGAGGTCACCGGCTTCCCGGAGATCCTGGACGGGCGGGTGAAGACCCTGCACCCGCGCATCCACGCCGGGCTGCTCGCCGACACCCGCAACCCCGAGCACCGGGCGACGCTGGTCGAGCACGGCATCGCCCCGTTCCAGCTGGTCGTGTCGAACCTCTACCCGTTCCGCCAGACCGTCGCCGCGGGCGCGAGCGAGGACGAGACCATCGAGCAGATCGACATCGGCGGCCCGTCGATGGTCCGGGCGTCGGCCAAGAACCACGGTTCCGTCGCCGTGGTCACCGACCCCGCGGACTACCCGCTCGTCCTTGCCGCCCTCGACGCCGGCGGGTTCGACCTCGCGGGGCGGCGGGCCCTGGCCGCGCGTGCGTTCGCGCACACGGCGTCGTACGACGTGGCCGTGGCGCAGTGGTGCGCGCGGCGGCTGGCGCCGTCCGCGCCGAACGAGTGGCCGGCGTTCACCGGGATGGCGCTGGAGCGGGCGGAAGTGCTGCGGTACGGCGAGAACCCGCACCAGGGAGCGGCGCTGTACGTCGACCACGACGTCCCGCCGGGGCTCGCGCAGGCCGTCCAGGTGCACGGCAAGGCGATGTCGTACAACAACTACGTCGACACCGATGCGGCGCGGCGGGCTGCGTACGACATGGCCGAGCCCTGCGTGGCGATCATCAAGCACGCGAACCCGTGCGGCATCGCGATCGGCGACGACGTCGCCGACGCCCACCGGCGCGCGCACGCGTGCGACCCCACGTCCGCGTTCGGCGGGGTCATCGCGGTGAACCGCCCGGTCTCCCTGGCGATGGCCGTGCAGGTCGCCGAGATCTTCACCGAGGTCATCGTCGCGCCCGCGTACGAGGACGGTGCCGCCGAGGTCCTGTCGAAGAAGCCGAGCATCCGGGTGCTCACCTGCCCCGACCCGGTCGGTGCAGCGACGGAGTTCAAGCAGATCAGCGGCGGCGTCCTCGTCCAGGAGGTCGACCGCATCGACGCGGCGGGCGACGACCCGGTCAACTGGTCACTCCAGGCGGGCGTGCCGCTCGACGCGGAGGCGCTGGCGGAGCTGGGGTTCGCCTGGCGAGCGGTCCGGTCGGTGAAGTCCAACGCGATCCTGCTCACGCAGGACCGGGCGACGGTGGGCGTGGGCATGGGGCAGGTCAACCGGGTCGACGCCGCAAGGCTCGCGGTGATGCGGGCCGGCGACCGGGCCAAGGGGTCGTACGCGGCCAGCGACGCCTTCTTCCCGTTCGCGGACGGCTTCGAGGTGCTGGCCGAGGCGGGGGTGGCGGCCGTGGTCGAGCCCGGCGGGTCGGTCCGCGACAACCTGACCATCGAGGCCGCGCAGAAGGCCGGGGTCACGCTGTACTTCAGCGGGACCCGCCACTTCTTCCACGGCTGAGCGCCCGCCTTCCGTGTTGATCATGAGGTTCCAGTCACATTTCGGGCCGATACATGACTGGAACATCATGATCAACACGATGGGGGGCGGGGTCGGTGGGGCGGCGTGCGTGGGAGCATCGGGGATATGACGGCGACGATCCTCGCGGGTGACCCGGTTCTCGAGCAGGTCAAGGAGGACCTGCGTACGCGGATCGAGGCGCTGAAGGAGAAGGGCGTCACGCCAGGGCTCGGGACCGTGCTCGTCGGCGACGATCCGGGATCGGCGATGTACGTCCGGATGAAGCACGAGAACTGCGCCGAGCTCGGCATCACCTCCGTCCACGAGCACCTGCCCGCCGACGCGACGCAGGCGCAGGTCGACGCGGTCGTGGACCGGTTCAACGCCGATCCGGCGGTGCACGCCTACCTGCTGCAGCACCCGTTCCCGCGGCCGCTGGACTTCGAGGCGGCCTTGCTGCGCGTCGACGCGGCCAAGGACGTGGATGGGCTGCACCCGGTCAACCTCGGCAAGCTCGTGCAGGGCGTGGCCGGCCCTCGTCCGTGCACACCAGCCGGCATCCAGGACCTGCTGGCGCACTACGGCGTGCCCGTCGCCGGCCGGCACGTGGTGATCGTCGGGCGCGGCCTCACCGTCGGGAAGGCGCTCGCCAACCTCCTCGCGCTCAAGGAGGAGCACGCCAACGCCGCGGTCACCCTCGTGCACACGGGGGTGAAGGACATCCGGCCCTACACCCTGTCCGCGGACGTGCTCGTCGTCGCCGCCGGCTCCCCGGGGATCGTGACCCGCGACATGGTCAAGCCCGGGGCGGCCGTGGTGCAGACCGGGGCCACCTTCGTGGACGGCAAGCTCGCGCCCGACGTGGCCGAGGACGTCGCCGAGGTCGCGGGCTGGTTCGCGCCGAAGACGCGGTCGGTGGGGCCGATGACCCGTGCGCGCCTGCTGACGAACGTGGTCGAGGCCGCGGAGCGCGCGGCCGCCTAGCCGTCCGACCTACCCCGCGCGGCGAACCTGGTCCGGCTCCTTCGGCGGCTGCACGATCCCGGCGGCGATGACCTCGTTGGCCAGCCGCGTCCGCCGGTTGGAGCCCTCGGCGATGTTGAACTTGTGGTACAGCCGCAGCAGGTGCTGCTTGACCGCCGCCTCGGTGACCACGAGCTCGCGGGCCACGTCGCGCGTGCTGGCGGGCGTCGCGAACGCGCTCTGGTCCAGGGCCGGCCGGCAGAGCGCGACGAGTACGTCCCGCTCGCGCCGGGTGAGCTCCGGCACGACCTGCTGGCGGCCGATCTCCCGCGTGCCCTCCGCGCTGTCGTGCTCGGGGACACCGACGACGCGGGCGCGGACGGCGCCGAACGTGATGACGTCGTGCGGGCCCAGGACCGCGCGGGTCACCGGGCGCCCGTTGACCAGGGTCCCGTTGCGCGACAGGCCCAGGTCCGCCACGTAGACGTACGGCCCTCGGCGCACCAGCTCGGCGTGCAGGCGCGACACGGTGGGGTCGTCGACCTGGATGTCCACGCCGGGGCCGCGGCCCACCGTCGTCACCGTGCCGGTGAGCCGGCGGGACGCGCCGCTCACGACGAGCGCGGGCTGGTCCCCGTTGTCCGATAGGTCGCGCACGGCATCCCTCCGTGGTGGTGGCGTCGCCCCCGACGAGGCCGACGCGCGCGGCGTCAATCCACGCCGCGTACCCGCCCGAATCGGACCTAACCATTCGGACACCCTGGCAGGGGGCCGGAATGGTCTGCTCGTGGCGTGGTTGCATGGCCGCCGTGACGCAGCCCGGCCAGCCGACGCCGACCGGCCCGGTCCGGGTACGCACCCTCGACGTGCCGGTCCTGGTGCTGGTCGCGGTCGGGCTCGTGCTCGCGGTCGTCGGAGTGTGGCGGGTGGGCCTGGTCGTCGCGGGGCTCGCGCTGTGCGTCGGGGGGGTCCTGCGGCTCGCGCTGCCGCCGGTGCGCCTGGGTGTGCTCGTGGTGCGAGCCCGGGCCCTGGACGCCCTGATGCTCGTCGCGGTCGGCGTGGCGCTCGCCGCGGTTGCCCTCGGGCTTCCCGGCGGCTGACGGCGCCGCCCCGCGGGTCGGATACCGTGGACGCAGCGAACGTTTCCTCGACGTCGAGAGACTTGGAGCAGTCATGGCCGCCGCCGCACAGACCCCCGTCAAGGTCACCGTCACCGGTGCCGCCGGCCAGATCGGGTACGCCCTGCTGTTCCGGATCGCGTCCGGCCAGCTGCTGGGGCCGGACACCCCGGTGCGCCTCTCGCTCCTGGAGATCACGCCGGCGCTGAAGGCCGCCGAGGGCACGGCGATGGAGCTCGACGACTGTGCCTTTCCGTTGCTCGCCGGCGTCGACATCACCGACGACGCGACGCAGGCGTTCGACGGGGTCAACGTCGCGCTCCTGGTCGGGGCGCGCCCGCGGACGGCGGGCATGGAGCGCGGTGACCTGCTGGAAGCCAACGGCGGGATCTTCAAGCCACAGGGCGAGGCGATCAACAAGGGCGCGGCGTCCGACGTGAAGGTGCTCGTCGTCGGCAACCCCGCCAACACCAACGCGCTCATCGCCAAGGCGCACGCGCCGGACGTACCGGCCGA
>DASVGV010000059.1:0-31682 GCA_036379355.1 Mycobacteriales bacterium
GGACACGGGTCGCCAGCGAAGGCGCTGGCTCCGGGACACGGGTCGCCAGCGAAGGCGCTGGCTCCGGGACACGGGTCGCCAGCGAAGGCGCTGGCTCCTATGACGTCGAGCGGATCCGCAAGGACTTCCCGATCCTGGACCGCGAGGTCCACGGACATCCCCTCGTCTACCTCGACACGGCGAACAGCGCGCAGAAGCCGCAGGTGGTCATCGACGCCGAGGCCGACCTGTACGCCCACCACTACGCGAACGTGGCGCGCGCGGTGCACACCCTCGGCTCGGAGGCGACCACTGCCTACGAGAGTGCCCGGGACACGGTCGCGCGCTTTCTCCATGCGCCGAGTCGCGACGAGATCGTCTTCACCAAGAACATCTCCGAGTCCCTCAACCTGCTCGCGTACTCCTTCTCGAATGCCGCGACAACCCCTGGGGCGGAGCGGTTTCGGCTCGGCCCGGGGGACGAGATCGTGGTCACCGAGATGGAGCACCACTCCAACCTCGTGCCCTGGCAGCTGCTGGCGCAGCGCACCGGCGCCACCTTCCGGTGGATACCGCTCGACGACGAGGGCCGGCTCGTGACCGCCGCGATCGACGAAGTGATCAACGAGCGGACGAAGATCGTCTCGTTCGTCTACCAGTCCAACGCGCTCGGCACGATCAACCCGGTCGCGCGGCTCGTCGGCCGGGCCCGCGAGGTCGGCGCCGTCTCCATCATCGACGCCGCCCAGGCCGCGCCGCACCTTCCGCTGGACGTGCAGGCGATCGGCGCCGACTTCCTCGCCTTCACCGGTCACAAGGTCTACGGCCCGACCGGCATCGGTGTGCTGTGGGGCCGCGGCGAGCTGCTCGCGGCGATGCCGCCGTTCCTCGGCGGCGGCGAGATGATCGAGACGGTCGACATGACCGGCACGACGTTCGCCGCGCCCCCGCACCGCTTCGAGGCCGGCACCCCGCCCATCGCCCAGGCCGTCGCGCTCGGAGCCGCCCTCGACTGGCTCGAGGGCGTCGGCCTGGACGCCATCGGCCGGCACGAGCACGACCTGGTCCGGCACGCGCTCGACGTGCTGCCCACGGTCGACGGGCTGCACCTCGTCGGCCCCAGTACCGCGGCGGACCGAGGCGCGACGATCTCCTTCATCCTCGAGGGCGTGCACCCGCACGACGTGGCCCAGCTGCTCGACGAGCAGGGCATTGCGGTCCGGGCCGGTCACCACTGTGCACGTCCGGTCTGCGTGCGGTACGGCGTCAGCGCCACCACGCGCGCGTCGTTCGGGGCGTACACGACCCTCGCCGAGGTCGACGCCCTCGTCACGGGACTGCGCCGGGTCACGGAGATGTTCCGGTAACCATGTCGCAGCCAGCACTCGAGTCGATGTACCAGGAGATCATCCTGGACCACTACAAGCACCCCCACCACAAGGGCCTCCAGGACGCGTACGACGCCGAGGTCCACCACGTGAACCCGACGTGCGGGGACGAGATCACCCTGCGCGTCCGGGTGCGGGACGGCCGGGTCGACGAGGTGTCCTACGACGGCCAGGGCTGCTCGATCAGCCAGGCGTCGGCGTCGGTGATGACCGACCTCGTCACGGGCGCCGCGGTCGACGACGCGATGGCCCTGCAGGAGCAGTTCCTGACCCTGATGCAGGGCCGCGGTCAGGTCGAGCCCGACGAGGAAGCGCTCCAGGACGCGGTCGCCTTCGCGGGCGTCGCGCGGTACCCCGCGCGCGTCAAGTGCGCGCTGCTGGGCTGGATGGCCTGGAAGGACGCGACCGCGCAGGCGGCCGGGAGCAACGGGTCGTCGGCGACGGTCGCCGACGGGGAAGGGACACGATCATGACGACGCTGGCGACGGCGGACGACATCACCGAGGCGATGCACGACGTCGTCGACCCCGAGTTGGGGATCAACGTGGTCGACCTCGGTCTGGTCTACGGCGTGACGGTGAACGACGACGGGACCGCGACGCTGGACATGACGCTGACGTCGGCGGCATGCCCGCTCACCGACGTCATCGAGGACCAGACGCGCGGTGCCCTGATGGGCGGCCCCGGGGGCGGGCTGGTGTCCGACGTGACGATCAACTGGGTCTGGATGCCCCCGTGGGGCCCGGACAAGATCACCGACGACGGCCGGGAGCAGCTGCGCAGCCTCGGCTTCAACGTCTGACGCACGACCTCCCCGCCCGGTCCCACCATGCTCACGGCTAGTGACATCGAGCTCCGCGCGGGCGCGCGACTTCTGCTCACCGGCGCCCACCTTCTCGTCGGGCCCGGCGACCGGATCGGCCTGGTCGGCCGCAACGGCGCCGGCAAGACCACGTTCACCCGCGTCCTGGCCGGGGAGTCGTCGCCGGCCGGCGGCACCGTCACCCGTACCGGGTCGGTCGGCTACCTGCCCCAGGATCCGCGCACCGGTGACCTCACCGTCCATGTCCGCGACCGGGTGCTGTCCGCGCGCGACCTGGACCACCTGGCCCGGCAGATGGCCAAGCTCCAGGTCGAGATGTCCGAGGCCGTGAACCCGGACGCCGTGGTGCGGCGGTACGGCCGGCTGGAGGAGCGGTTCGTCGCTCTCGGCGGCTACGACGCCGAGCACGAGGCCGCGCAGATCTGCGCCGCGCTGGGCCTTCCCGAACGGGTGCTCGACCAGCCGCTCCAGACCCTCTCCGGCGGCCAGCGACGACGGGTCGAGCTGGCCCGGATCTTGTTCTCCGGCGCGGAGACGCTGCTGCTCGACGAGCCGACCAACCACCTCGACGCCGACTCCATCGCCTGGCTGCGCGACTTCCTGCGCCGCCACGTCGGCGGCCTGGTCGTGATCAGCCACGACGTCGACCTGCTGGATCAGGTCGTCACGAAGGTCGCGCATCTCGACCCCAACCGGCAGGCCCTCGACCTGTACAACATGTCGTGGAAGAAGTACCTCGCCCAGCGCGAGACCGACGAACGGCGGCGCAAGCGGGAGGCGGCGAACGCTGCCAAGCAGGTCGACGCGATGCGCTTCCAGGCCGAGAAGATGCGCGCGTCGGCGACGCGAGCCAAGCAGGCGCAGGCGCTGTTCCGGCGCGCCGAGCGGATCGAAGCCGGCGTGGAAGGCGTCCGCCAGGCCGACCGGGTCGCGAAGCTGGCCTTCCCCACGCCGGCTCCGTGCGGCAAGGTCCCGCTGACGGCCTCCGGCCTGTCGAAGTCGTACGGCTCGCTCGAGGTGTTCACCGACGTGGACCTGGCGATCGACCGCGGCGCCAAGGTCGTGGTGCTCGGGCTCAACGGGGCCGGAAAGACGACCTTGCTGCGCATCCTCGCCGGCGTGGAAAGTCCTGACACCGGGGAGGTACGGCCTGGACACGGCTTGCGGCTGGGGTACTTCGCGCAGGAGCACGACACGCTGGACCCGGGCCGGTCGGTGCTGGAGAACCTCCAGCACGCCAACCCGGATGCCGCCGAGGTCGATCTCCGCTCGCTGGCCGGCGCCTTCCTGTTCGTGGGGGACGTCGTGCACCAACTCGCCGGAACCCTCTCCGGCGGCGAGAAGACGCGGCTGGCGCTGGCCTGCCTCGTCGGCAGCGCCGCGAACGTGCTGCTGCTCGACGAGCCGACCAACAACCTGGACCCGGCCTCTCGGGCCGAGGTGCTCGCCGCGCTCGCCTCGTTCGAGGGCGCCGTGATCCTGGTCACGCACGACGAGGGCGCGGTCACGGCGCTGGGACCCGAGCGCGTGCTGCTGCTTCCCGACGGCACCGAGGACCTCTGGTCCGACGATCTGGCCGATCTCGTCGCGCTGGCCTGATCACCGCCGGGTGTATGAACGACGGGCCCCGGTCGGCACCCGCCGACCGCCATGGGGGATCATGACCTGACCGATCATCGGGGACCTGACGAGAGGCGGCAGCGTGGCTCAGCTGAAGAAGGGAACGCGGATCGTGGGCGCGGAGCGCGACCGGCTCGCGACCGATCTGCGCAAGAAGTACGAGAAGGGCGAGAGCATCCGGTCGCTCGCCGAGTCCACGGGCCGCTCGTACGGCTTCGTGCACCGGGTCCTGTCCGACTCGGGAGTGGCCTTGCGCGGCCGCGGTGGGGCGACCCGCCGCAAGAAGGCCTGACACCGTGACGGTCGGGGGCCGGCGGGCATGTGCCGACGTCCCCGACCCGTCCTCGGTTGCTCGCGTGGTTTTCACGCGTCGCGAAAGCCCCTGCGAGACAAGGAGAATCCTTCCGTGGACCTCACGCTGAACGATGAGCAGGAGGCCGTCCGCGCCCTTGCCAAGGATCTCGTCGAGACGGCGGTGATCCCGCACGCCATCGAGAACGACCGCGAGGAGCGTTTCCCGCAGGAGGCGCTCGACGGACTGCGCAAGACGGGCTTCATCGGGTTGACGATCCCCGAGCAGTACGGCGGCGGGGGATCGGACAAGCTCTCGTACGCGCTCGTGATCGAGGAGCTGGGACGCGGTGACGCCAACGTCCGCTCGATCCTGTCGGTCCATCTCGGCCTCGTCGCCAGCGCGATCATCCGCTGGGGCACCGACGAGCAGCGCCGGCGCTGGTTGCCGCAGATGGCCGCGGGGGAGGTGCTCGGCTGCTTCGGGCTGACCGAGCCGGACTTCGGCTCGAACCCCGGCGACCTGCAGGCGAGTGCCGTGAAGGGCCCGAACGGCTACACGATCAACGGTCGCAAGATCTTCATCACGAACGGGACCATCGCCGGCGTCGCCCTCGTCATGGCCCGCACCGGAGGGCCCGGCGCGCGTGGCGTGTCGGCGTTCCTGGTCCCGACCGACACCCCCGGATTCAGCGCGAGCCAGATCCACGGCAAGCTCGGACTGCGCTCGTGCGACACGGCCGAGCTCGTGCTCGACGACGTCGTGGTCGGCGAGGACTGCCTGCTCGGTGGCGAGGAGGGCACCGGCATCAAGGTCGCCCTGTCCTCGCTCGACTCCGGTCGGCTGTCGCTCGCGGCCTCCTGCACCGGCCTCGCGCAGGCAGCGCTCGACGCGATGACCGCGTACACCACCCAGCGCTCGCAGTTCGGCAAGCAGATCGCCGGCCACCAGCTGGTCGCCGAGATGATCGCCGACACGGCCGTCGACGTGGACTGCGCCCGGCTGCTCACCTGGCGCGTCGCCGATCTGGCCGACCGTGGCGAGCGGTTCACCGTCGAGGCGTCCAAGGCCAAGCTCTTCGCGTCGGAGGCGTGTGTCCGCGCGGCGAACAACTGCGTCCAGGCGCACGGCGGCTACGGCTACATCGACGAGTACGTCGCCGGCAAGCTCCTGCGCGACGCGCGGGTGACGACGCTGTACGAGGGCACGTCCCAGATCCAGAAGCTGCTGATCTCCCGCGCGGTCACGGGCGTCAACGCCTTCACCTGATCCGCCGGCCCCGGCCGCGCCCGCGGGCCCGTGCGGTCTGGCTATCGTCGAGGTGACCGCCGTCACTGCAAGGAGCGAGCATGCGCGTCGAGATGACCACCGCCGACTTCCTGGACCGGGCCGAGGCGGTGTACGCCGACCGTCTCGGCGTTGCCGACGAGCCGGACCAGCCGGCGGCACCTCTGGGAGCCCTGACGTACGGGCGGTTCGCCGCCCGCGCACGCGGCCTGTCCGCCGGTCTCGACGAGCTCGGTGTGGAACGCGGTGCACGGGTCGCGATCGTGAGCCACAACGCCGGCCGCCTCCTCGAGGCGCTGCTGGGCGTCCCGACGTACGGGCGCATCCTCGTTCCGGTCAACTTCCGGCTCCAGCCCGGTGAGGTCGAGTACATCGTCGGACACAGCGGCGCGGAGGTGCTGCTGGTCGACCCCGAGCTCGACGGTCCGCTCGCCGGTGTCACGGCCAAGCACCGCTTCGTGCTCGGCGAGGACACCGACGCGCAGCTGGTCCTCGACCGCGCCCCCCGGCCCTGGGAGCGGCCCGACGAGGACGCCACCGCCACGATCAACTACACCAGCGGCACGACGGCGCGGCCCAAGGGCGTGCAGATCACCCATCGCAACATCTGGACGAACGCGGTCACCTTCGCCCTCCACGCCGGGGTCACCGACCGCGACGTCTACCTGCACACCCTGCCCATGTTCCACGCGAACGGCTGGGGGATGCCGTTCGCCCTGACCGGGCTCGGCGTCCCGCAGATCGTGCTGCGCAAGGTGGACGGCGCCGAGATCCTGCGGCGCATCGAGCGTTACGGCGTCACGGTCCTGTGCGCGGCCCCTGCCGTCGTGGCGAGCGTTCTCGAGGCGGCCGCCGGCTGGGACGGACCGGTCCCCGGCCGTGACCGGGTCCGGGTGATCGTGGCCGGCGCCCCTCCGCCCAGCCGCACCATCGAGCGCATCGAGACCGAGCTCGGCTGGGAGTTCGTCCAGATCTACGGGCTCACGGAGACCTCGCCGCTGCTCACCATCAACCGCGCCCGGACCGAGGACGACGCCCTGTCGCCGGCGGAGCGGGCCACCCGGCTGTCGCGGGCGGGTGCCCCGGCGATCGGCTGCCGCATGACGGTCGACGCCGAGGGCGAGGTGCTCGCGCGCAGCAACACCGTCCTCGAGGGCTACTGGCAGCAGCCCGACGAGACGGCGGCGGCGCTCGACGGCGGCTGGTTCCACACCGGAGACGGCGGCGAGATCGACGACGAGGGCTACGTCGTGATCAAGGACCGCCGCAAGGACGTCATCATCACCGGTGGGGAGAACGTCAGCTCCATCGAGGTGGAGGACCGGCTGTTCAGCCACCCGGCCGTGGCCGAGGTGGCCGTCATCGGCGTGCCGGACGAGAAGTGGGGCGAGACGATCAAGGCCCTCGTCGTGCTCGCACCCGACGAGAAGGCCGACGAGGCCGAGCTCATCGCCTGGTGCAAGGAGGGTCTGGCGCGCTACAAGGCGCCGACGTCGGTGGAGTTCCGGGACGCCATTCCCCGCACGGCGACGGGAAAGATCCAGAAGTTCAAGCTGCGCCAGCAGTTCTGGGAAGGGCGCGACCGCCAGGTCAACTGACCGCCCGCGCTCAGGGCGCCACGAGCACGGGGAGCACCTCCTCGATGCGGCCACCGAGCCGCACCTCGGCCCGGTCGTCGTACGGCGTCTCGCTGTCGTTGACGACGACCAGCCGCGCCCCCGCCTCCAGGGCGAGGTCGCACAGGCCGGCGGCGGGATGGACCGACAGCGTGGACCCGATGGCGAGGAACAGGTCGCAGGTCCCCGCACCGAGCGCTGCCGCATCCAGGACGTGTGCGTCGAGGGGCTGCCCGAACGAGACGGTCGCCGACTTCAGGATCCCGCCACACACGAGGCACGGCGGGTCGGGATCGTCGCCGAGCCGCGCCAGCGCCTCCGCCATCGGCCGGCGATCGCCGCAGGACAGGCAGACGGTGTCGCGGATCGTGCCGTGCAGCTCCAGGACGCGGCGGCTGCCGGCCGCCTGGTGCAGGCCGTCGATGTTCTGCGTCGCGAGGCAGGTGAGCCGGCCCGACTGCTCCAGATCGACCAGGGCCCGATGCCCGGCGTTCGGACGGGCGGCCCACGCCGGATGGTCACGCCGTCCGATCCACGACCGCTCGCGCACCTCCGGGTCCGCGAGGTACGCGTCGATGGAGGACAGTCGCTGTGCCGCGGGCGATCTGGTCCACAGGCCCTGCGGCCCACGAAAGTCGGGAATGCCCGACGCCGTCGAGATCCCGGCGCCGGTCAGCGCGGCCACCGACCCGGCCTCGGCGAGCCACCGGCGTACCGCGGCCACCGGGTCATCCATCGCCCCACCCTAGGTCGCCGTAGCATCGCGTCATGGGTTGGTGGGGCTGGTGGCGACGGCCGGAGCCGGATCCCGCTCTGCTCGATCCGCGACTCGTGTCCGACGACGAGGTCTTCGTCCGTCTCGTACGCCGTGAGCTCGACCGGATCGGCTGCGCCGTCAGCCGTCTCGACGTCGCCGAGGCCGTGGTCGAGGGGCGGATGCACGGCACGGTCGGGCTGCGCAACATCCTCCAGACCTGCGCGCCGTTGCCACGCGGCGAGTGGGCGGGGGTGATCGCCGAGCATCTCGGCGGCCTGGCGCGCGCCGCCGACGTGCGACTGGACCTGCGCGAGCTCGGCGCCGTCCGGCACCTGCTGCGGACCCGGCTGTACGACGAGGCCGGCGACGAGCGGTCGCTGCTCGCCGGACGGATGCTGGCCCCAGGGCTGTTCGAGGCGCTGGTCGTCGACCAGCCGGAGTCGGTGCACGGCGTCCCCGCCGGGATCGCCGAGAGCTGGCCGGAGTCGCTCGACGCGCTCCTCGACGTCGGCCGCAACCAGGTCCTCGACGACGGGCTGCTCACCCGCCAGCACCTCGACCTCGGCGCGACGACCGCGACCCTGCTCGAGGACGTGTCCCCGTACACGACGGGGCACCTGCACTGGCTGCGGTCCTACGTCGACGTCCCGGAGGCGGGGGCGCTCGTCGCCGTTCCCACGCGGCACTGCCTCATCGCCCACCCGATGGTCGCGCGGGAGACGGCGCTGGCCGCCACCCAGGCGCTGCTCATGAACGCCGCCCGCCTGTACGACTGCGGGCCCGGAGCGATCAGCCCGCACCTGTACTGGTGGCGGGACGGCCAGATGTCCCTGCTGCCCGGCAACGTCGAGCCCGGCCGGGTGGAGCTGCGGCCGCCGCCGGAGTTCGTCGCGGCACTGGAGGGGCTGCCCGGCTGACTAGCGGCCCTTCATGTCGCCGCGGTGGTGGCCGTCGTGGCGCCGGTGCTCGGCGGCCTCGAGCGCCGACTCCGGGTGGCGGATGCCGCGTCCGCCCATGTGCCGGTCGAGGACGTACGCGGTGTTGATGAGCGCGGTGTGGCTGAACGCCTGCGGGAAGTTCCCGAGCATGCGGCCGGCCGCGGGGTCGTACTCCTCGGCGAGCAGACCGACGTCGTTGCGCAGGTCGAGCATCTGCCGGAACAGGCGCTCGGCGTCCGCGCGCCGCCCGATCATCGCGTAGTTGTTGGCCAGCCAGAACGAGCACATGAGGAACGCGCCCTCGCCGCCGGACAGGCCGTCGTCGGTCGCCCGCTCGTAGCGCTGGACGAAGCCGTCGTGCAGGAGCCGCTTCTCCACCGCCTCGACGGTGCCCCGGACGCGAGGATCGTCGCCCGACAGGAAGCCGACCATCGGGAACAGGAGAGCGGACGCGTCGACGACCTGGGAGCCGTACGCCTGCACGAACGTGTTCGCGTCGGCGTCGAACCCCTTTGCCAGGACCTCGGCCTTGATCTGGTCGCGCAGCGCGGACCAGCGGTCGTGCGGTCCGGGACGGTCGAAGATCTCCAAGGTGCGCACGGCCCGGTCGAGCGCGACCCACGTCATGACCTTGGAGTGGGTGAAGTGCTGCTGACCGCCACGTACCTCCCAGATGCCTTCGTCCGGCTCCTGCCAGCTGCTCTCGAGGTAGTCGAGCAGCTTCAGCTGCAACGGCCACGAGGCGTCCCCCATGTTCGGCGCGCCCCTTTCCTCGCGGACCTCCAGCCGGACCGTACGGGCGACGAACAGCGCGTCGAGGACCTCCCCGTAGACGTCCAGCTGGCGCTGGTTCACCGCGCCGTTCCCGACGCGTACGGGCACCGACTTCTCGTAGCCGGCCAGCCAGTCCAGGCTGCGCTCGCTGAGCTCCCGCTCGCCGGCCACGCCGTACATGATCTGGAGCTGCGCGGGGTCGCCCGCTATCGCCCGCAGCAGCCACTCGCGCCAGGCGGCGGCCTCGTCGGTGTACCCCGAAGCCAGCAGGCTCGCCAGGGTGAACGTCGAGTCGCGCAGCCAGCAGTAGCGGTAGTCCCAGTTGCGCTCACCCCCGAGTAGCTCGGGGAGCGACGTGGTGCCCGCGGCAACGATGCCGCCTGTCGGCTGGTAGGTCAGGGCCTTCAAGGTGATGAGCGACCGGGAGACCGGCTCCGGCCAGCCGCCGTCGTAGGTGTTGCGGCTACTCCACTCGTGCCACAGCGCGAGCGTCCGCTCCAGCTCGCGGCCGGCGTCCAGCGACTCCTCGAGGTCGAGGTGCGACGGCTGCCAGCGCAGGACGAACGCGAGCGTGTCGCCCTCGTGCACGCTGAACATCGCCCGGGTCGAGAACTTCCGTCCGTGCGGCTCGACCGGGGAGTCGAGCACCATCATGTTCGGCCCGGCCACGGCCACGAGGCGATGCCCCATCCGCCGTACCCACGGCGTGGTGCGCCCGTAGTCGAAGCGGAACCGCAGGTCCAGCTCCATCTCGACCGATCCCTGCACCCCGGTCACGATCCGGACCAGGGCCGGCCGCCCGCCGTCGATCCGCATGAAGTCGGTCAGCCGGACGGTGCCCGAGTCCGTCGTGCTCTCGGTGTCGAGGACGAGCGAGCCCTCGCGGTACGAGCGCCGGACGCGGGCGTCGCCCTCGGCGGGTCCGATGCGGAAGCGCCCGTTCTCGCCGTCGCCGAGCAACGACGCGAACACCGCCGACGAGTCGAACCGGGGGGCGCAGAACCAGTCGACGCTGCCGTCCCGGTCGATCAGCGCCAGCGTGTTCAGGTCGCCGACGACGGCGTAGTCCTCGATCCGACTGGCCACGCGCTCTCCGTTCTCTCGACTGCGCTCGCCGCGCCGATCACGCTTACGCTTCGGGGGTCAGCATCCTCCGATCGCGAACCGAGGTGTGCCGTGCCCCGCCGTGCGGCTCGAGCCGCCTGTGGCCTGGCGCTGCTGGCCGGCGTCCTGACCGCCTGCCACGTGCCGGGCGGGTCGGTCCAGCGCGAGGTGCTGGTGGAGTTCACGACTCCGTACTCGGGGGCGGCGAAGCCGGTGGTCGCGGCGCAGTGCGGCCACCTCCCCGGCGTCAGCGTCGCGCAGTCGACCGCGGCGGACCCGAACGTGCACCTGGACGTCGCCCACGCGTCGGACCGGCAGATCGGCGCGGTGGTCACCTGCCTCACGAACCTGCAGAGCGCCCAGCCGGGACTGCACATCCGCGACTTCCTGCTGAACGACGGCGGCAGCTGACCCGACCCGTCACCGCGACCCGGTCAGGCGCGCCAGGACCTCCTCCGGCGTCGGCATCGTCTCGGGCCGGGTGGGCCAGCCGATGTGGCCGTCGCCGTGCCAGCGCGGCACGAGGTGGATGTGCAGGTGGAACACGCGCTGCCCGCTGGCCTCGCCGGTGTTCTGGCGCATCGTCAGGCCGTCCGGGTCGAGCCGCTCGTGCAGCAGCGCAGCGACCGCATGGACCGTACGGGCCACGGCCGCGACGTCGTCGCCGGTGCCGTCCCACAAGTGCTCGACGTGCCGTCGCGGGACGACCAGGGTGTGCCCGATCGCGGCCGGGTCCTTGGTGAGGAAGGCCACGGCGTCCGCGTCCTCGAGGACGACGAATCGGGGGATGCGTCCGGCCACCAGGTCGCAGAACAGGCAGTCGGTCACGAGTCCGAGGCTAACCGCCGCCCCGCGTCACGGGGGTCGGCGCAGCTGACGCGCGCGCTGGTCACCGAACACCGAGGCGTCCTGCTCCCACCACGGCTGGTCCCGGTTCGGCTCGGCCTGCGTCCCGGCGGGGTCCGGCATGGCGGACCCGGCGCGGCGGGTACGAGCCGCCCGGTCCAGCTCGTCGTCGACCCGCCGCGCCTCACGCGCGTCGGCGCGGATCCACTGGCCGAACACCAGCAGCAGGTACGGGAGGTCCACGAGCTCGGCGACGGCCCACAGGATCGCGCCGGCCAGCGCCTGGTCGTGGTGCGCGTCCGGGCCCCAGTCCCGGCCGGCCGCGAGGGTCAGCACCGGTCCGAGCGTGCCGTGCATCAGCCGGAGCACGATGCCGGGGATCGCGTCGACGAGCAGCTCCAGCAGACCGACGAACAGCACCAGGCCGACGCCGAGCGAGGACGCACCGACGTCGTCGCGCGCCAGCGGCGCGGCCACGACCGCCCCGAGCAGGAGCAGGGCCACGTGGATGAGGTCCGCGCCGAGGCGCGAGGTCGACGCCAACCGCAGCAGCGGCGAGAAGTACAGAAGGGCGGCCACGACCGGAACGAGTATCGGGCCTACCAGAGGGTGGCCGAGCCGGCGATGTGCGGCGGTCACGACCCGGGGGAGGCGAAGGCCGAGAGCCCGCAGCGGTTCGGCCGGACGACCGAACGAGAGGAGGACCGGTGCGACCAGCAACAGCGCCAGCTGCTGGGCGACGAGGACCGACAGCAGCGACCGCGCGTACACGCCGGGCCAGGCGTCCACCGCGACGGCGGCCAGCGCGAGGCCTGCCCCGAGCGGGACCAGCCGACCCCATGACCAGTGCGGTGCGCGCCGGGCGCCGAGCAGCACGCCGGCGAGCAGCAGGGACAGGATCGCCGTCGTCCAGGGGTCGAGCGTCCACGCGGCCGCCACCGCGTGGTGGGCGGGGTCGAGCGGGACGGAGTACGTCCGCACGGGCCTGACGGTAGTCACGGCGGCCGCGGCGCGCAGCGTGGACGCGGGGAGTTCCCGCTGCGGGCTCCAGGCGCCTCTCCCGCGTGCCGATCTCGAACGGACGGACTCACCGGCGGCCGGGCGAGGAGGACGGGTGGCCCTGCGTCAGCGGGCGGCTGCGGCCGACCCTGCGCTGCTCCGCCTCTGGCTGCCCGCCGCCGTTCTGGCCACCGGTCTCGTCCTGGTGGCGCAGGGCGCGCTACCGGCAGGGCCGCCGCGGAGCGTCGTCGACGGCGCCGGGCAGCTGCTGGCCGCTGTCGCCGCCGGCCTGGTCGCGTACCGGTCGCGCGGCCGCCGGCGCGGCTGCTCGCGGACGTGGGGGCTGTCCGCGCTGGCCTGCGTGCTGTGGGGCTGCGGCCAGGGCTGGCTCATCGGCGAGGGTGCCGTCCACCACGTGGTCGTCCGACCCGACCTCGCCGACGTCTTCTTCGTCCTGGCCGTGACGACCGCGCTGGCGGCCGCGTTCAGCTTCCCGTCGATCCTCGCCCCGGGCCGCGGCCGCGGCCGCAGCCTGCTCGACGGCGCGGTCGCCGCAGGCTGTTCCGCGTTCGTGTCGTGGCAGCTGGCGCTGACCGACGTACGCCACCTCACCGCGGCCGCCGAGTTCCTCGGGCTCCTGTACACGGCCGCGACGTTCGGGGTGACCACGATCCTGCTCGGTGCCGCGTCCCGCGAGTCGCGCGAACACGCGGCCCCCCTGCTCCGGGCCTGTGCCGGCCTGGCGGTGCTCGCGGCCGGCAACGTGTGCTACCTGCATGCGATCGCCGTGGGCGCGGTGCTGCCGGGCTACCTGGGGCTCGGGAACGTCCTGGGCATGGCCCTGATCGGCCTGGGAGCAGCGAGCTACAGCAGCGGGACGGGCGAGCCGCGCTCCGCACCGAGAGTGACGCGGCTGCAGGAGCTGCTGCCGCTGGTGGGCGTCGCGGCGGTACTCGTCGTCGTCCTGACGCGCCTGCCCGTCTCGGGCCGGCTGTCGTTCGCTGCGGCAGCGGGGCTGGTGCTGCTCCTGATCGGCAGGCAGTACCTCGTCCTGGCCGAGAACCGCGCGCTGGCGATCGCGTTGGTCGACGGCGCCAACGAGCGGGTGCGGGCGCAGCAGGCCCTCGTCGCGTCCCAGATGCAGTACCGCCGCATCGTCGAGACCGCGAACGAGGGCATCTGGCTGACGGATCGCGACGGGATCACCACGCTGGTGAACGCACGCCTCGCGAGCATGCTCGGCCTGACGGAGGACGACCTGCTCGGCCGGCGGGCACTGGACACCCTCGCCGGCCTCGTCGAGCCGGACGTGTACGACTTCCTGGTCCGCTCGGCGGACCAGCGGCGGCGCGGTTCGGGTGCCAGCTACGACCTGTCGGCCACGGGCGCGGACGGGCGGCGCATGCACGTGCATGTCGAGGCCACGCCCCTGCTCGACGCCGACGGCGCGTTCGACGGGGCGCTCAGCATGGTGACCGACGTGACTTCCCGGGTGGACCTGGAGCACGAGCTGCTGCGTGCGGCACGTACCGACGCGCTGACCGGACTGGGCAACCGCGCAGCCCTGCACGTGGCGCTGGGGTCCGCCGTGCAGCGGGTCGGGACCGGTGGCCTCGTCTACTGCGACCTGGACGGGTTCAAGTCCGTCAACGACTCGCTCGGCCACTCCGCGGGCGACGCGCTGCTGTGCGAGGTGGCGGCGCGCCTGCGCGAGTGCGTGCGCCCCGACGACATCATCACCCGCCCCGGCGGCGACGAGTTCGCGGTTGTCCTCACGGGCACGGTGTCCGCGCAGGACGGCGTACGCATTGCGGAGCGGATCATCGCCGGCCTGGCCGCGCCGTTCCGTATCGCCGGTCACGAGCTGTACGTCGGGGTGAGCGTCGGAGTCGCCCTTCCCGGCGACGAGCCGCAGGTGGAGCGGCTGCTGCGCGACGCCGACCTGGCCATGTACCACGCCAAGAGCGACGGCCGGAACCGGTACAGCGTCTACGACCCCGCGATGCACGAGGCGGTCGTCAGCCGGCTCGAACTCGAGCACGACCTGCGTGCCGCGGTCGAGCGCCACGAGTTCGTCCTGCTCTACCAGCCCATTCTCGAGCTCGGTACGGAGCGGTGCGTGGGCGTCGAGGCGTTGCTGCGCTGGCAGCACCCCACCCGCGGACTGCTGTCCCCGGACGTGTTCGTCCCCGTCGCCGAGGAGACCGGCGCGATCGTCGAGATCGGCCGCTGGGTGCTCGAGCAGGCCTGCGCGGACGTCGCGTCGTGGCCGGTGCGCGACCTGTACGTGTCGATCAACGTGGCTCCGCGTCAGCTCGTCGACAGCAACCTTGCCGGGGACGTACGGCAGGTGCTGCGCGAGTCCGGTGTCGGGGCCGCGCGCGTGGTGCTCGAGATCACCGAACGGTCGCTGCTCGCCGGTGACGCCACGCGCCGTGCCATCCGGGACGTCCGGGACACCGGCGTCCGCCTCGCGCTCGATGACTTCGGCACCGGGTGGTCGTCGATCGCGCACCTGCGCGAGCACCCGATCGACATGCTCAAGCTCGACCGCTCGTACGTCGGTGGCGTGCTCAGCGACCCGCAGACCGGCCGGCTGGTGTCCGCGATCCTGCAGATGAGCGGCAGCCTCGGGATCGCCTGCACTGCCGAGGGGGTCGAGGACGCCGGCCAGGCCACGTTCCTCGCCGACCACGGCTGCGGGTACGCGCAGGGCTACCTGTGGGCGCGGCCGTTGCCGCCCGCCGAGCTGCTCGCCTGGCTGGACCGGTCGGCACAGTTGGCGGGTGTCTCAGGACCGGCGTGACAGCACCGTCGCCCGCAGGTGGTCGTAGCCGCGGACGCTCGCGGGCCGCAGGTGCTTGCGCCGAAAGCGGTCCTCTCCGGCGAGGCAGTCGTCCATCTCTCGGTCGATGAGCACGGTGCCCGGACGGGCCAGGCCGGTCAGCCGTGCCGCGAGGTTCACGGTGGGCCCGTAGTGGTCGCCGGCCCGTTCGAGGGTCGGGCCGAACGCGACGCCCGTCCGTACCTCCTCGTCCGCGAGGCCGAGCGCGATCTCGGCGGCGTCGACCGGGTCGTCGGCGACCCACATGATCTCGTCGCCCAGGGTCTTGACGATGCGCCCCCGTCCGTCGACGACGACCGCCTGGGCCCGTGCCTCGAACTCGTCCAGCAGCTTGGCCAGCCCCTCGGTCGACATCTCCCGGCTGCGCGCGGTGTACGACACCAGGTCGGTGAAGCCCACCGCGATGGCGACGGTGCCCTCGACCGGCCGGCTGGCGATGCGCTCGGTCGCCGCGAGCAGGTGGCGGCGCCAGATGTAGGTCTGGAGCGTCTCCATGGTGTCGAGCAGCTCGAACGGGTCGGTCACGACTCCCCGCTGTGCGGCCTCCTCCGCGAGCATGACCTGCGACTCGGCCAGTGCGGCCATCGTGCGCCCGAGGATCCGGGCCTGGGCCAGGCGAAGCTCCGGACCGACGACGTTCGCGTCCATGAGCGCCTTGGCCTGCCGGAGTGCGCGGACGTCCCCGTCGGCGAACGCGACGTCGTCGCCGAGGTGCGGGAAGCCGAGCGCCTGCCACAGCGCGTCGGCCTCCGCCCGCGGCATCCCCGCCTGCTCGGCGACCTCGTCGCCGGTGAGGTAGCGCGTGGAGCCGAGCAGTCGCGGGGCGGGGTCGTCGGTCTCCTCCGCCATGGGGGAGAAGGTAGGCCACGGGCAGGATGGCGTGGTGACCACCTGGGACGCTCTCCTGCTCGTGTCGTTCGGCGGTCCGGAGGGCCCGGACGAGGTCATGCCGTTCCTGCGCCGCGTGACGGCGGGTCGCGGTGTCAGCGACGAGCGGCTCGCGGAGGTAGGACGCCATTACGCGGCCTTCGGCGGCGTCTCGCCGATCAACGGGCAGAACCGTGCGCTGCTGGCCGCGCTCCGTCGTGCGGTCGACCTGCCGGTCTACTGGGGTAACCGCAACGCGCCGCCGCTCCTGGCCGAGGCGCTCGCCGAGATGCGCGACGACGGCGTGCACCGGGCGCTCGCCTACGTCACATCGGCCTACTCGTCGTACTCGGGGTGTCGCCAGTACCGCGAGGACATCGCGCGGGCTCAGCGCGAGGTCCCGGGCGCGCCGGCCGTCGACAAGCTGCGGGTGTTCTACAACCACCCGGCGTTCGTCGCGTGCTTCGCCGACGCGGTCGAGGCGGCCCGCCGGCGCCTGGAGGTGGACCGGCCGCACCTGGTGTTCACGGCCCACTCGGTGCCCGTGGGCCTCGCCCGTACCAGTGCCTACGAGATGCAGCTCCGGGCGGCCGCACGGCTCGTGGCCGGCGACCTGACGTGGGAGCTGGCGTGGCAGTCGCGCTCCGGGCCGCCGCAGGTCCCGTGGCTCGAGCCGGACGTCGGCGAGACACTCGAACGGCTTGCGGCACAAGCAGTTCCCGGCGTGATCGTGGTTCCGATCGGCTTCGTCTCGGACCACATGGAGGTGGTGTACGACCTCGACACCGAGGCCGTGCCGGCCGCCCGGGCGCGGGGTCTGCGGGTCGAGCGAGCCGCGACCCCGGGGGACGACCCGCGGATCGTCGCGATGGTGGCCGACCTGGTCGCCGAGCGGACCTCGGGACTGGCCCGCGCTGCCCTCGGCGACCTGGGGCCGTCGCACGACGCCTGCCCGCTGGACTGCTGCCCGGCGCCGGTCAGGCGGCCTCGAGCGGAGCGTTGACGGCGGCGACGCGCGCACGACGTACCACCGCCGCCAGGACGCGCAGGGCCTCGCGCCGCGCCCGCGCAGATCCTCCGTCGACAGCCGCCCCGTCGTCGACGCTCGCCAGCTCCAGCACCTCGGCGAGCCGTTCGGCCCGGTCCAGCAGCCGCGCCGCGGCCGGGGGGTGCGACGGGGGGAGGGCGACGCGGGGCGCGCCCGACCGCACGGCACCGAGGCCGGCGGCAGCACGCGGGCTGAACGACGCGACGTCCAGCCGCGCGAGCTCGGACGCCGCCTCGCGGACGGCATCGGCCAGGTCGTGCTCCGCCTGCCGGAGCGTTCCCCGCGGCTCGGGCGTCGAGCCGCGGACCGGGATCGCCTGCCACGTGACCAGGGTCGTGAACCCTTCCAGCCCGGTGCCGTGGTCGGTGAGGACGGGTACGAGCCCGTAGCCGTCCGCCTGCCCCCCCTGCACGACGACGGCTTCGCCGGCGTCGAGAGCGCGGGCGGTCAACGGCCCCGGCTCGGGGATGCCGCGCGGGTCGCCCGGCACCGGCAGCACCAGCCGGAGCCCGTCCGCCCGGCGCCTGCGCAGGTCGGCCAGCAACGCGTCCAGGTCCGTACCGGTGTCCAGGCCGAGCACCCGATGCGGCTCGTCGCCGCCGTGCACCGTGTCGACGACCCGCTCGGCGTGTACGGCTCCCTGCAGGTGGGCGGTGGCCCATGCGGCCAGCACTGCTGACCGGCGCCCGGCGCCGGCGCGCGGCAGGCCGGTGAGCGGCAGGCGGGCGGCGCTGGTCACCCGGATGAGCCTAGTGGCGCGACGGCCACCGATGGCCGATCACAGCGGCCCCGTCCGACAGGATGTGCGGCGTGAGCATCGGCGCGGACCTCGCCGTCCTGGCCGCCGGCCTCGTCGCGGGAACCATCAACGCCGTCGTCGGGTCCGGATCGCTCGTCACGTTCCCGACCCTGCTGGCGGTCGGGCTGCCGCCGCTCACCGCGAACGTCTCCAACACCGTCGGACTGGTGCCCGGTTCGGTGGCGGGCGCGGTCGGGTACCGGCGTGAGCTGGCGGCGAGCCGGCGGCACCTGTTCGCGCTGGTCGGGTTCACGGCGGCGGGTGCCGTGGCCGGGGCCGCGCTGCTGCTGGCGCTGCCCTCCTCGATCTTCGACAAGGCCGTCCCGGTGCTCGTGCTGCTCGCGGTGGCGCTCATGGCCGCCCAGCCGCGGCTCGCCGCCCGGCTGGCGGCGCAGGGACGCGCGCCGCAGGGAGCGGGCTGGGCTCTGCGGCTCGGCGTCTTCGCGACCGGCGTATACGGCGGATACTTCGGCGCCGCCCAGGGCGTCATCCTGCTGGGCCTGCTCGGACTGCTGCTGCCGGTGACCCTCCAGCAGGCCAACGGGGTCAAGAACGTGCTCGGCGGCCTGGCGAACCTGGTGGCGGGCGTGGCGTTCATCCTGGTCGCCCACGTGGACTGGGCGATGGCCGGGCTGGTCGCCGCCGGGAGCAGCGTGGGCGGGGTCCTGGGGGCGCGGTACGGGCGGCGGCTGTCCGCGCCGGCGCTCCGGCGCATCGTGGTCGTGGCCGGGACCGTCGTCGGCGTCGTGTTGCTGGTCCAGAACCACGGGTAGGGCGACGGCGGGAGCCATCGCTCCATCGCGGCGCCGGTCACGGTTTGGCCGCATTCACCCATTCGCACGCCGCGGTCGCGTCAAGTAGTGCGCCGTGGCTTCCGAACCGGTGAAGGTGAACGAGGACATGCTGCTATTCGACGCTCTCGACGAAGGCGTGATCTCCGAGGTCATCCGCCCGGCCGCGATCATGCCGGAGGAGGCGGCTCGGGCCGTCCTGGTCGAGCTCGCCGTCCGCGACGTTCGCAACGGGGGCCACTGGCACACGACGCCCACCCTGTGGCGGCGCTACGACCGCGCCTGGGAGACGGCCGAGACGCCCGGGGAGGCACTGCTGCTCGGCAGCCTCCAGGTCGCGTACGCCACACCGACCAAGTACGAGATCACCATCTACCGCTCGACCATCACCCAGGACGGGGTGACGCAGGGGTGGGACGTCACCGCCCTGACCGACGAGGCGCTCGGCTTCGGCGGGCTGTCGCTGGCGACGTGTCCGCGCGCGCAGCTCGCCCCCCCGCCCGCCCCGTTCCGCCTGCGGTAGCGGGCGGCGCGTCACAGCACCAGCGACGTCTCCGGGTCGAGGAGCGGCAGCGCGCCGTTCTGCTCGGGCGTGAGCCGCCGCTCGAGGCGCCGGGCCGACAGCGCCAGCGTGACGCAGCCGGCGACGAGCAAGCCGAACCACACCGCCCCCACGTGCCGGCCGATGAGCCCCGTGGCGACCGGCGGCGCGACCGTGAACGCGAACGAGAACGCCAGGGAGTTGGCGGCGAAGAACCGGCCACGGAGGTGCGCGGGGGCGACCGCGTTCGTGAGCGGCCCGGTGGTCGGTGCCATGAACGTCTCGCCCAGGCCGAACAGCCCGGCGAACGCGCAGACGATCACCCAGCGCGCGGCGTGCGGACCGACCAGTGCACCGGACCCGAGCAGCAGCCACGACGCCGTCCAGAGCGCCGCCACCACCAGGAGGCAGCGGGTCCGCCGGACGTGCTCGATCCGGCGGAGCACGACGAACTGGCCGAGCACGATCACGGCCGTGTTGGCGACGAGGGCGACCGCGACCGCTCGGGGCGGCAGGCCCAGCGTGACGGTCGCGAACGCGGGCAGCCCCGAGTCGATCTCCGCGTAGCCGATCACCGCGAGCAGCATGGCGAGCCCGAACACCCGCCAGAACAGCGGGTGGCGCAGGACCTCGCGGTACGAACCCTCCCGTGCCTGCTCGTGCACCGGGCCACCCGGCAGGCGGACCGACAGGACCGCGACCGCGTACACGGCGAACGTCACCCCGTCGAGGACGTAGATCAGCTCGAACGTGCCGGGGTGGTGGACGTTCGCGACGGCGCCCGCGACGAGGCCCCCGACACCGATCCCGGCGTTGATCAGCACGAAGTTGGTGGCGAACATCCGCTGTAGCAGCGGGCCTTCCGCGACCTGCGCGAACAGCCCGCTCTGGCTGGGGAAGAACGTCGCGTTGCCGATGCCGTACAGGGCAAGGACCGGGGCCGCCCACCCGGCCGAGTGCACGCACGCGATGAGCACAGCTGCTCCCGCGCTGACGACCTGGCCGGTCACCAACACCTGGCGGGCGCCGTAGCGGTCCGACAGCCAGCCGCCCGTCGGACCGGCCACGAAGCCGACCAGCCCGGGCAGCGCGAGCAACAGGCCGGTACGGCCCAGCGGGATGCCCCGCACCGTGTGCAGGTAGATGAGCAGGAACGGCAGGACGAGGCCCGTACCCAGGGCGTTGACCAGGCTTCCGGCGAGCACCACCCGCGCCTGCGGGGTGAGCTGCTGCCGATCACCCGCCGCCGTCACGAACGGAGCATGCCGGGCGCCGGACCTCGCGGCGAGGGAGTTTGCCCTCGCCCGTCCGCGACACGCCGTCCGGGATGCGTGATCGCGCGAGTACGGAGCGCGACGATGCCGTCATGCCCGACACGACCTGGCGCCGCCAGTGCGCCCTGTGCGGGGCTCTCGACGCGGACCATGCGTACGCCGCTCCGGACGACGACGGCGCCGAGCCCTGGTCGTGTCACCGCTGCGAGGCGATCCGGTTCCTCTGGCATCCGGTCCTGCGCCCGTCGGCGCGTGCTGAGCGGCGCCGCGTGGCCGGCTGACCAGGAGTGGCCGCGGACTAGGAAAGGCGGACGACCAGGACCGACTCTCCGTCCAGCTCGACCGACCCAGGTGCGTACACGAAGCCCTCGGCGCTCGCGGCCAGCACCTCCACGGGCGTCCCGTCCACCGGCACGACGCGGCGCTCGGGCCGGAGGTTGCACACCACCGCGACGTCGGCCCGGCGCAGGACGAGCCACCCGTCGTCCCAGGTGACGGACGTGGCCTCCCTCCCGCCGTGCACCCGGCGCCGCACCGCGATGAGGGTGCGGTACCAGGCGAGAACGGCCGCGTGCTCCGGCGCGTCGGTCTCGGACCAGTCGAGGCGTGACGCATCGAAGGTCGCGGGGTCGCACGGGTCCGGGACGTCCCCCGGCTCCCATCCGTGGTCGGCGAACTCGCGCCGCCGTCCGTCCCGGGTCGCGGCCGCGAGCTCGGTGGAGTCGGGGTCGGCGAAGAACTGCCACGGTGTCGAGGCGGCCCACTCCTCGCCCATGAACAGCATCGGCGTGAAGGGGGACAGCAGGGTCAGCGCCGCCCCGACCCGCAGCAGCCCGGGCGGCAGGCTCGCCGAAATCCGGTCGCCGCGGGCCCGGTTGCCGACCTGGTCGTGGTCCTGGAGGAACACGACGAACCGCTCGCCCGGCAGGTCGCCCGCCGGCCGGCCGTGATGGCGCCCGCGGAACGACGACCAGGTGCCGTCGTGGACGAACGCGCGCTCCAGCGCCTTGGCCAGGGTCGGCAGAGCCCCGAAGTCGGCGTAGTAGCCCTGCCGCTCGCCGGTCAGCGTCGCGTGGATCGCGTGGTGCACGTCGTCGTCCCACTGGGCGTCCAGGCCGTACCCGTGCGCGTCCCGCGACCGGACCAGCGTCGGGTCGTTGCGGTCCGACTCGGCGATGAGCCACAGCGGCCGGCCCAGCTCGCGCTCCAGCGCGCGAGTCTCGGCGGCCAGCTCCTCGAGCAGGTGGGTGGCGCGCCCGTCGTGCAGGGCGTGGACGGCGTCCAGCCGTAGCCCGTCGACGTGGTAGTCGACGAACCACTGGCGGGCGTTGTCGAGCACGAAGCGCCGTACCTCGTCCGAGCCCGGCCCGTCCAGATTGACCGCCTGCCCCCAGGGGCTGGCGGCGTCACCGAGGTACGGCCCGAACTCGGGCAGGTAGTTGCCGCTCGGCCCCAGGTGGTTGTAGACGACGTCGAGGACGACCGCGATCCCGGCGCGGTGCGCCGCCGCGACGAGGTTCTTCAGGCCGGTCGGGCCGCCGTAGTCCTCGCTGACCGCGAACAGGCCCACCCCGTCGTAGCCCCAGGTGCGGTGCCCCGCCGTGGCCGCGACCGGGAGCAGCTCGATGGCGTCGACCCCGAGGTCCACGAGGTACGGAAGCCGCGCCGCGACGCCGTCGAACGTGCCCGCGGGGGTGAACGTCCCGACGTGCAGCTCGTACAGAACCGACCCGGCGAGCGGGCGGCCGTGCCAAAGGTTGTCGTTCCACGCGTACGCGGCGTGGTCGACGGTCCGCGAGCGGCCGTGGACGCCGTGCGGCTGCCACGGCGACCGGGGATCGGGCCGGACGTCGTCCGCGCCGTCGAGACGGAACCCGTAGTCCGCGCCGTCGTCGAGGCCGGGCGGATCGAGCGCCCACCAGCCCTGGTCGGCGGCGACCATCGGCAGCTCCCGGTCGGCGAGCACCAGCGCGACGGCCGACGCCTGCGGAGCCCACACGCGAAACGACGTCACGCGTACCACCCTGCCCGATCCCGGGTTTGGCCAGCCGCCCACGCCGTACGGTGGGGCGATGAGCGCTCCTGCTGCGGGCAGCGCGCGCCGGTGAGCGAGCCGTCGCTGTTCGACGACCCGGCGCGGGCGGCCGAGGCATCGGTCGCGCCGCTCGCCGTGCGCATGCGCCCCCGCAACCTCGACGAGGTCGTCGGGCAGCAGCACCTGCTCGGTCCGGGCGCACCGCTGCGCCGGCTGGTCGAGGCGGGGCCGGCACGCGGGAGCTCGAGCCTGCTGCTGTGGGGCCCACCGGGGACGGGGAAGACCACGCTCGCGATGCTCGTGGCCAGCGCGACGGGGCAGCGGTTCCGCGAGCTGTCGGCCGTCACCGCGGGCGTGAAGGACGTCCGGGGGGTGATCGACGAGGCCCGGCACGCTCTGGCCATGACCGGTGCGGCCACGGTCCTGTTCGTCGACGAGGTGCACCGCTTTTCCAAGACCCAGCAGGACGCGCTGCTGCCGTCGGTGGAGAACCGCTGGATCACCCTCGTCGCCGCGACCACCGAGAACCCGAGCTTCTCGGTCATCTCGCCGCTGCTCAGCCGGTCGTTGCTGCTGACGCTGCAACCTCTGACCGACGACGACGTCAGCGCCCTCGTCGACCGGGCGCTCGTCGACGACCGTGGGCTCGCCGGCACCGTCACCCTCGAGGAGCCCGCGCGGGCGCACCTGCTGCGGATCGCCGGCGGCGACGCCCGCAAGGCGCTCACCGCGCTCGAGGCGGCGGCCGGTGCGGCCACCGAGCAGGGCCGCGAGTCCGTCGACCTCGCCACCCTCGAGGAGGCCGTCGACACCGCTGCGGTGCGGTACGACCGGGCCGGCGACCAGCACTACGACGTCGTCAGCGCGTTCATCAAGTCGCTGCGCGGCTCCGACGTCGACGCCGCCCTGCACTATCTGGCGCGGATGCTGGCCGCGGGGGAGGACCCGCGCTTCGTCGCCCGCCGGCTGATGATCCTCGCGAGCGAGGACATCGGCATGGCCGACCCCTCGTCCCTCCAGATCGCCGTCGCCGCCGCGCAGACCCTCGAGATGGTGGGCCTGCCGGAGGCTCGGCTCGCCCTCGCGCAGGCCGTCATCCACCTCGCCCTCGCGCCGAAGAGCAATGCGGTGATCGCGGCGATCGGCGCGGCCGATGCGGACATCGCGGCCGGGCTGGCGGGGCCGGTGCCGGCCCACCTGCGCGACGCGCACTACCCGGGCGCCCGCCAGCACGGCCACGGCACCGCATACCGGTACGCGCACGACCACCCGGGCCACGTCGTGGCCCAGCAGTACGCGCCGGACGGACTGGTCGGCCGGGACTACTACCAGCCGTCCGACCGCGGCCTGGAGGCCGCCCTGGTGGAGCGGACCGCCCGCCTGCGGGCCCTGCTCCGGGCGAGCGACGACCAGTAGGCTGCGCCGGACCCGTACGTCCCTGACCGGAAGGCCGCGCGCATGAGCACCGACGTAGCCTCGGCGGAGTCGGCATGAGCGCAGGCGACATCGCCGGCCTGGTCGTGGCGATCGCCGGGGCGCTGTTCCTGCTGTCGCTGATCTACCCGGTGCTGAAGCTCGCCCGGATCCTCACGGCGGTCGAGAACGACGTCGTCCGGGGCAAGCTCGTGGACATCCTCGGCGAGGCGCAGACGTCGGTGGGGCACGTCAACACCAACCTCGAGAACGTCGAGGCGGTGAGCGCGAATGCCCGCGACATCAGCACCAACGCGCGGGCGCTCGTGGCCGCGTTCGCTGCCAGTCTCGGTGGTCCGCTCGTCAAGGTCGCCGCCTTCTCGTACGGCGTGCGCAAGGCGGCGAGCAAGGACGCGAAGGACAAGGCGCGGCGGGACAGGCGGGCCGCGCGCCGGGAGCGCCGATGAGGCGCCTGTTCTGGGTTGCTCTCGGCGCCAGCACCGGCGTGCTGCTGTCCCGCGCGGTCCGCCGCGAGGTCGAGCACGCGAAGGAGAACCTCAAGCCGGGCACCGTGCTGGCCCGGCTCGCCGACGACCTCACCGCCTTCCTCGACGACGTACGCGACGCGATGGCCGAGCGGGAGACCGAGCTGCGCGCCGGGCTCGGCCTCGACGGCGCCGCGCAGCCCGGCGACCCCCGCTGAGCGCGGTGACGCCGCCCGGTCGCCCGGTCGACCCCCCAGCCGATCTTCGTGCCTCGACGCGCCTGCGAGACTGACGGGCGTGCGTACCGACGACATCAGGCAGCGGTTCCTCGAGCACTTCGAGCAAGCCGGCCACACCGTCGTGCCGTCGGCGAGCCTGATCGCGGCCGACCCGACGCTCCTGCTGGTCAACGCGGGCATGGTCCCGTTCAAGCCGTACTTCCTCGGCGAGCAGGCGCCGCCCGCGCAACGCCTCGCGAGCGTGCAGAAGTGCGTACGTACCGGGGACATCGACGAGGTCGGCAAGACCACGCGGCACGGCACCTTCTTCCAGATGAACGGCAACTTCGCCTTCGGCGACTACTTCAAGGAGGGCGCGATCCGGCTCGCGTGGGAGCTGGCCACGAAGCCGGTCGCGGACGGCGGGTACGGGTTCGACGGCGAGCGCATCTGGCCCACGGTCTACCTCGACGACGACGAGGCGTTCGGCGTCTGGCGTGACGTGATCGGCGTCCCGGTCGAGCGGATCGTGCGGCGCGGAAAGGAGGACAACACCTGGGACATGGGCGTTCCCGGCCCCGCCGGCACGTGCAGCGAGCTGTTCTACGACCGCGGTCCCGCGCACGGGCCCGAGGGCGGCCCGGCCGTCGACGAGGACCGCTTCCTCGAGTTCTGGAACCTCGTGTTCATGCAGTACGAGCGGGGCACCTCCACCGGCCCGCACAAGGGCGACTACGAGATCCTCGGCGACCTGCCCTCGAAGAACATCGACACCGGCATGGGCCTCGAGCGGATGGCCACGATCATGCAGGGCGTCGAGAACGTCTACGAGATCGACCAGGTACGGCCGATCCTCGACCGCGCCGCGGAGATCACCGGAGCCCGTTACGGCGCCGACCACGATGCGGACGTCCGGCTGCGGGTCGTGGCCGACCACGTCCGGTCCGCGCTCATGATCATTGCGGACGGCGTGACGCCGTCGAACGAGGGACGCGGCTACGTCCTGCGCCGGCTGCTGCGGCGGTCCGTGCGCGCGCTGCGCCTGCTCGGTCTCGGGGAGCCCGGCCTGCCCGCGCTGCTGCCGGTCGCGCGCGACTGCATGGGGGGCTCGTACCCGGAGGTGGTCACGGACTTTGCGCGCATCTCCGCGACGACGTACGCCGAGGAGGAGGCGTTCCTGCAGACGCTGAAGGCCGGCACCACGATCCTCGACACCCAGGTCGCCGAGACCAAGAAGGCCGGCGGCACCGTGCTCGCCGGCGACAAGGCGTTCGCACTGCACGACACGTACGGCTTCCCGATCGACCTCACCCTGGAGATGGCCGCCGAGCAGGGGCTGTCGGTCGACGAGGAGGGGTTCCGCCGGCTCATGGCCGAGCAGCGCGAGCGCGCGAAGGCCGACAGCCGGGCGAAGAAGACCGGCCACGCCGACGTGTCCGTCTGGCGCGACATCCTGCGAGCGGCCGGACCGTCGGAGTTCACCGGCTACGTCGAGCTGCGCACCGAGGGCCGCGTCGTCGGGCTGGTGTCCGGCGGGGCGCCCACGGCGGAGGCAGGCGCGGGTGACGAGGTGCAGGTCGTGCTCGACCGCACCCCGTTCTACGCCGAGTCCGGCGGCCAGTCGCCCGACGAGGGCGAGATCGTGTCGGCCGACGGCACCACCCTCGAGGTGCTGGATGTGCAGAAGGCGGTCAAGGGGCTCGTCGTACACACGGTGCGCGTCGTGGAGGGGCACCTGCATGTCGGGCAGGACGTCGTCGGGCAGGTCGACCCCGAGTGGCGGACCGGCGCACGACAGGCGCACTCGGCGACGCACGTGGTGCACGCGGCGCTCCGCGAGGTGCTCGGGCCGTCCGCCTTGCAGACCGGCTCGTACAACACGCCCGGCCGCATGCGGCTGGACTTCGGCTGGACCGGCGCGGTCAGCCCGCAGGCGCTGCAGGACATCGAGGACGTCGCCGCCCGGGCGCTGCGCGCCGACCTCCCGGTGAGTGCGCAGTACATGACGCTCCCGGAGGCCCGCGACTTCGGGGCGCTCGCGTTGTTCGGCGAGAAGTACGACGAGACCGTCCGCGTCGTCGAGATCGGGGGCCCGTGGTCCCGCGAGCTGTGCGGCGGCACCCACGTCGAGCACTCCTCGCAGATCGGGGCGGTCCTGGTCACCGGGGAGTCCAGCGTCGGGTCGGGAGTGCGCCGCATCGAGGCGCTCGTGGGCCTGGAGGCCATGCGGCGCAGCGCCCGCGACAAGGCGCTGCTCGCCGCACTCGCCGACACCCTGGCCACACCGGTCGACGGGCTCGAGGAGCGGGTCACCGCTCTCGCCGCCCGGGTCCGCCAGCTCGAGCGGGAGCTCCAGCAGCAGCGGTCGGCCGGCGTGCTCGCCGCCGCGCAGGCACTCGTGGACGGCGCGACCGACGTCGCGGGCACGCGGCTCGTCGCCGCCCGGGCCCCCGACGGCGTCACCGGCGACGACCTGCGTACCCTCGCGCTCGACGTCCGTGGCCGGCTGGGTGACGCCGCGCCGGCCCTCGTCGTGCTCGGCGCCGCAACCGACGGCCGGGCCCTGCTGGTCGCGTGCGCCAACGAGGCCGCGCGCGCTGCCGGACACACCGCCGGCGCGACGATCCGCGCGCTGGCACCGCTCGTGGGCGGGGGCGGCGGCGGCCGTGACGACATCGCGCAGGGCGGCGGGACCAACCCGGACGGCCTGCCGGACGCGCTCGGCCACGTCGCGAGCACGCTGGCGTGAAGGGCGTGCTCGTCGCCCTCGACGTCGGTACGGTGCGGGTCGGGGTGGCGGCAAGCGACCCTGATCAGGTGCTGGCCTCGCCGGTAGCCACGGTGCCTGCCGCCGACCTCGCCGCGGCCGCGGCGATCGTCCGGGACCGGGAGGCAGTGCGCGTGCTGATCGGCCTGCCGCGCACCCTCGCCGGCCGCGAGGGCCCGTCGGTCGCGATGGCGACGTCGTATGCGGCACGGTTCGCGCCGCTCGTCGCGCCCGTGCCGGTCGAGCTGGTCGACGAGCGGCTGACCACCGTTGTCGCGGAGCGGGCGCTCGCGGACGCCGGCATCCGGGCAAAGGGCCGCCGGGCCGTCGTGGACCAGGCCGCGGCCGTCGCGCTGCTGCAGGGGGTGCTCGACGGGGCGGGCGGGCCGCCGCGCCGCGTCCCAGGCGGCGGTGGCCGGTGAGCCTGACCCGGCGCGGGCGTGGTGTCGTCATCGCGACCGTGGCGCTCGTGGTGCTGGTGATCCTCGGGGGCGCGCTCTACGCGGGCGCCCGGGCGCTGCACCTCGGCGGGGGCTCGGTCTCCACCCGGGACTACACCGGCGACGGCACCGGAAGCGTCATGGTCGTGGTCGACGACGGCGACAGCGTGACCGCGATCGGCGAGACCCTCGTCCGCGACGGCGTGGTGGCGAGCCTCGGCGCCTTCCAGCGCGCCGCCGCCGCGGACAGCCGCGCCACCAGCATCCAGCCGGGTTCGTACCGGCTGCACGCCCGGATGAGCGCAGCCGCGGCGCTCGCCCTGCTGCTCGACCCAAGCGCGCGCGTGCAGTCGCAGTTCACGATTCCGGAAGGCACCTCGATCGCGCACCTGCCGGACCTGATCGCCAAGACGACGAAGCTGACGGCCGCCGAGGTGAGCGCGGCGCTGGCCGATCCGGAGGCGCTGCACCTGCCGGCGTACGCCGACGGCCAGCCGGAGGGATTCCTGTTCCCGGCGACGTACACGGTGCAGCCCGGCGCCACCGCGACCCAGGTGCTGCAGCAGATGGTTGCGCGGTTCGTGCAGGCCGCGTCGGATACCGGCCTGGTCGCGGGCGCGCAGGTGCTCGGGCTCACCCCCCGACAGGTGATCATCATCGCGTCGGTGATCCAGCGGGAGACGGCGGCGCCGGCCGACGGCCCGAAGGTCGCCCGCGTGTTCTACAACCGGCTCGCGGCAGGCCTGGGGCTCGGCAGCGAGTTCACCGTCGCGTACTCCGGCAACGACCCCAACAACCCGTACAACACCTACACGCACAAGGGCTATCCCCCCGGGCCGTACGACTCGCCCGGCCAGACGGCGATCTCGGCTGCGCTGCACCCGGCGGCCGGCGACTGGCTGTTCTTCGTGACGCTGCCGAAGGAGGGCACGCAGTTCGTCGAGACCGAGCAGCAGTTCTTCGCACTCCAGCGGACCTGCCGGAACGAGGGCGGTTGCAAGGGCTGATGCACGCCGCCGTGCTGGGTGACCCCGTCGCCCACAGCCTCTCGCCGCTGCTGCACACCGCGGCGTACGACGCGCTGGGCCTGCGCGGCTGGCGCTACCACGCGGTTCGGTGCGCTGGGCCGGATCTGGCGGGCTTGCTGGCACGGGTCGCCGCGAGCGGTCGGTGGGCGGGTCTGTCCCTGACCAGGCCCCTGAAGGAGCTCGCGCCGCCGCTGCTCGACCAGGTCGTGACCGATCTCGGTGCGGTCAACACCGTCGTGGTGGACGGTGGCCGGCTGGTCGGGCACAACACCGACCCCGACGGCATCGCCGCCGGCCTGTCGGCGCTGGGCTTCACCGGTGGCCCGGTGGCCATCCTCGGTGCGGGCGGTACGGCGCGCGCCGCGCTGGCGGCCGTTGCGGGCACCGCGACGGCGGTGACCCTGCACGTCCGCTCCGCCGGCCGCGCGGCCGGAGCGGTCGCGGTGGGGGAGCGGCTCGGGCTGACGGTCGCAGTGGCCGGCCTCGACGCCGTACCGCCCGGCGTGACCACCGTCTCGACCCTGCCTCCGGACGTGCCCGCCGTCGCGGTCGACGGCCCCTTGCTCGACGTGGTGTACGCGCCGTGGCCGACGCCGACCGCCGCACGCATCCAGGGTCACCCCGTGGTGTCCGGCCGCGAGGTGCTGCTCGGCCAGGCGGCGGCCCAGGTCGCCCTCATGACCGGCCGCCCCGCCCCGCTCGCCGCCCTGCGCGCGGCGCTCGCCTGACCCCGCCCGCGCGGTCAAGGGCGCGCGCGTTCCTGCCGAGCACTCGTAGGTGGGAATCTCCAGCAGCGGGGTGACGCCGTGAAGCAGTTGGGCGACATCCTGGTCGACGACGGCCTGCTCACGCCCGACCAGCTCTTCCAGGCGACCCAGGAGCAGAAGCGCCTCGGCCGTGCTCTGGGGCGCGTCCTGGTCGATCTCGGCATGGTCTCCGAGGCCCAGCTGGTCGCGGCCCTCGCGGCCCAGATCGGCATGCAGTTCGTCGACCTGAGCGACTACCCGGTCGACACCGCCGCCGTCGTGTCGTTCCCGGACGCGGTCGCGCGCCGGTACACGGCCCTCGGCATCGGCTTCGAGGACAGCCGGATCGTGGTCGCGATGGCCGACCCGGCGAACGTCATCGCTCTCGACGACATCCGCAGCATCACTGGGCGCGACGTGAAGGCGGTGGTGGCCACCCGCGCCGACATCGTCAGCGCGATCAACCGCTATCACCGGGTCGACTCGGACCTCGACGACCTCACCACGACGATCGACGCCTCGCACGTCGAGGAGAACGACCTGTCGAGCGTGCACGAGGCACACGACGACGCACCGATCGTCAAGTTCGTGAACCTGCTCATCACACAGGCCGTTCAGGACCGCGCCTCGGACATCCACATCGAGCCGGAGGAGCGCGAGTTGCGGGTGCGCTACCGCATCGACGGTGTCCTGCACGAGGTCATGCACTCGCCCAAGACCATCGCAGCCGGTGTCGTGTCGCGTCTCAAGATCATGTCGGAGATGAACATCGCCGAACGACGCAAGCCCCAGGACGGCCGCCTGTCGGTCAACGTCAACGGCAAGAAGATCGACCTGCGCGTGGCGTCGCTGCCGACCGTGTGGGGCGAGAAGATCGTCATGCGAATCCTGGACAACTCGACGGCGCGGCTGAACCTCGCCGACCTCGGCTTCCAGGACCAGGCGTACGAGCGCTACCAGCGCAGCTTCACCAAGCCGTACGGGATGATCCTCGTCACCGGTCCCACCGGCTCGGGCAAGTCGACGACGCTCTACGCGACCTTGAACATCGTCAGCACCCCCGAGAAGAACGTGATCACCGTCGAGGACCCGGTGGAGTACCGGCTCCCCGGCGTCAACCAGGTGCAGACCAACGTCAAAGCGGGTCTCACCTTCGCCAGCGCGCTGCGTTCGATCCTGCGCGCCGACCCCGACGTCGTGCTCATCGGTGAGATCCGGGACCACGAGACCGCGCAGATCGCGATCGAGGCATCCCTCACCGGCCACCTCGTGCTCACGACCCTGCACACCAACGACGCGCCCTCGGCGGTGTCGCGCCTGATCGAGATGGGTATCGAGCCGTTCCTCGTCGGCTCGTCGCTCGATTGCGTGCTCGCGCAACGCCTCGCCCGCAAGCTGTGCGAGCGGTGCAAGGAGCCGTACACACCGACGCCGGAACAGCTGGTGGCAAACCGCTATCCCTTCTGGGAGGACGGCATGGAGCTGCCGAAGCTGTGGCGTGGAGTCGGCTGCCCGGCGTGCTCGAAGACCGGCTACCAGGGACGACTTGCGCTGCACGAGGTCATGCTGATGACCGAGCAGCTCGAGCGGCTCGCCGTCGAGCGGGCACCCACCGAGACGCTGACCTCTACGGCGATCGCAGAGGGCATGACGACGCTCCGGAACGACGGCATGGCCAAGGTCGCGCTCGGCGTGACGACGTTGGAGGAGATCCTCCGCGTCGTCGTCTGACGTTGCGGACACGCCTCTTCGCTCAACTCGGGCGGCTTGCCGACCGACACCCACATCGAACGGGGCACAGATGTGCTCCCGCGAAGGAGGACGTGCGTGGACACCCCTGGCTACCCCCCTCTGGACCCGAGCGCGTCCCGCGGGCCGGTGGAGACGGACCGCATGGTTCCGCCGACCGCCAGCCTGCCAACGCGTGAGCCGGGCCGCGCCCTCGACCCATCGTTGACGGCG
>DASVGV010000060.1:0-8489 GCA_036379355.1 Mycobacteriales bacterium
GTCCCGCGCCGCGACGGCGACGGCATCGCCCGAGGCACCGGCATCGCCCGAGGCGCCGGCGAGGAAGGCGCCGGCCAAGAAGGCGGCCGCGAAGAAGGCACCGGCGAGGAAGGCACCGGCGAAGAAGGCACCGGCGAAGAAGGCGGCCGCGAAGAAGTCGACCCCACCCACGACGGGCTCGTAACGCGCCCGATCGCTGAGGCGATGGTCGCTAGTTTGGCCGCATGAGCGGGCAGCTGTCGTTCTTCTCGGCGGCGGCCAGGATCCCGGACGCCGACGACCTGGCGGGCCTGCTGTGCGGGCCGGCGCAGGTGGTGCAGCGCGACGACCGGGCCCGCGTCAGCGTGGTGCTCGCCGAGGACTGGCGGGTCGCCGCGCTCGCTGCCGAGCTGGCGCTGCGTGCGCTGGACGCCGAGGTGGTCGTCGCCGACGAGACCGACGGCTGGTCCGGCCCGCGCGGTGGCGCCCGCAGCGTCCGGACGCCGTTCCTCGCGTCGCTCGTCCCGCTGGCCGACCGCTGGACCGCCGGGGGCGCCGGAAAGCGCGTACCGCCTCGGCTCGTCCTCGACGGCCCGATGCTGCGCCTCTGGTACGTCGTCGCCGGCCGCCGCTGGGACGCCGGCCACGCGTTGGGCCTGGGCGAGCACGACGAGGCGGTGTGGCCGGCGGTGGGCGCGCTGCTCGCGGCGTCGGGCCTGCCCGCCGCGTTCGTCGGCCCGCGCGGTGACGGGCCCGCCTACCGGCTCACTGGGCGGCGCCGTCTCACCCGGCTCGCCGAGCTCGTGGGCGACCCGCCGGCGGATGCGCCCGACGGCGCTTGGCCGATCTGAACGGCCCGGCGCGACGCCGTACCGTACCGTCGCGTCTGACAGACCGGCGCAACAGAAGGGGACCCTCGGGTGGCGAGCAAGCTGGTGATCGTCGAGTCGCCGGCGAAGGCGAAGACGATCGCCAAGTACCTCGGTGACGGCTACGTCGTCGAGTCGTCGATCGGGCACATTCGGGACCTGCCCCGCAGCGCGGCCGACGTGCCGGCCAGCTACAAGGGCACGGCCTGGGCGCGGCTCGGCGTCGACGTGGAGAACCACTTCGCCCCGCTGTACGTCGTGTCCGCGGACAAGAAGCAGCAGGTCGCCAAGCTGCGGTCGCTGCTCAAGGACGCCGACGAGCTGTTCCTCGCGACCGACGAGGACCGCGAGGGCGAGGCCATCGCCTGGCACCTGCTCGAGACCCTCAAGCCGACGGTCCCGGTCCGGCGGATGGTGTTCCACGAGATCACCCCGGCGGCGATCCGCGCGGCCGTCGCCAACCCGCGGGCCCTCAACGAGCAGCTCGTCGACGCGCAGGAGACCCGGCGCATCCTCGACCGCCTCTACGGCTACGAAGTCAGCCCGGTGCTCTGGAAGAAGGTGCTGCCGCGGCTGTCGGCCGGCCGGGTGCAGAGCGTGTTCACCCGCCTGGTCGTCGAGCGGGAGCGCGAGCGGATGCGGTTCCGCAGCGCCGGCTACTGGGACTTCCAGGCCGAGCTGGCCGTGGGCGACCCGGCCCCCGGCGACCCGACCTCGCTCACCGCGACCCTGACAGCGGTCGCCGGCCAGCGCGTCGCCACCGGCCGCGACTTCGCCCAGGACGGCACCCTGCGCGGCTCCGGCGTGATCGTCCTCGACGAGGAGCGGGCGACCGCGCTCGCCGCCGCGCTCGACGGAGGCTCGGCCGTCGTCACCAGCATGGAGACGCGGCCGTACCGCCGCTCGCCGTCGCCGCCGTTCATGACCTCGACGCTCCAGCAGGAGGCCGGGCGCAAGCTGCGGATGACCGCCCAGGCGGCGATGCGCACCGCCCAGCGGTTGTACGAGAACGGCTACATCACCTACATGCGGACCGACTCGACGACGCTGTCGGAGACGGCGCTGACGGCGGCGCGCGACCAGGCCCGGCGCCTGTACGGCGACGACCACGTGCCGGCCGCGCCGCGCGTCTACACCCGCAAGGTCAAGAACGCCCAGGAGGCGCACGAGGCGATCCGCCCGGCCGGCGACAGCTTCCGTACGCCGGGCGAGGTGGCGGGCGAGCTGGCCGCGGACGAGCTGCGCCTGTACGAGCTCATCTGGCAGCGGACCGTCGCCTCGCAGATGGCCGACGCGACCGGCACCTCCGCCTCGGTCCGCTTCGGCGCCGACGCCGGCGGCAACACCGTCGAGCTGTCCGCGTCCGGGCGGGTGATCACCTTCCAGGGCTTCCTGCGGGCGTACGTCGAGGGGGCCGACGAGCCCGAGCAGGAGGCGGCCGACCAGAACCGCCGGCTGCCGGTGCTGGCCACGGGCGACCGGCTTGCCGCGGGGCCGGTCACCCCCGAGGGCCACCACACCCAGCCGCCGGCGCGCTACACGGAGGCGTCGCTGGTCAAGGCGCTGGAGGAGCTCGGCGTCGGCCGGCCGTCCACGTACGCGTCGATGATCGCCGCCATCCAGGACCGCGGGTACGTCTGGAAGAAGGGTAGCGCCCTCGTCCCGTCCTGGATCGCGTTCGCCGTCGTCGGGCTGCTGGAGAAGCACTTCGGCCGGCTCGTCGACTACACCTTCACCGCGTCGCTCGAGGACGACCTGGACGCGATCGCGCTCGGCACCGAGCAGGGCGAGAACTGGCTCACCCGGTTCTACTTCGGCTCGGACAAGGGCCAGGAGGGCGGCGTCTCGCGGGCGGGCGGGCTGAAGAAGCTCGTCTCCGAGCGGCTCGAGGAGATCGACGCGCGGGAGGTCAACTCGATCCCGATCGGCACCCTCGACGACGGCGAGACGGTCGTCGTGCGCGTCGGCCGGTACGGGCCCTACCTGCAGGCCGGGGAGCGCCGGGCGTCGGTGCCCGAGGACCTGGCCCCCGACGAGCTGACCGTGGCCAAGGCGCAGGAGCTGCTCGACCAGCCGAGCGGTGACCGGGAGCTCGGCGCCGACCCGGCCACGGGCCGCAGCATCGTCGCGAAGGCCGGCCGGTACGGGCCGTACGTCACCGAGGTGCTGCCGGAGGGGTCGAAGGACAAGCCCGCCACGGCGTCGCTGTTCAAGTCCATGACGCTCGACTCGGTCACCCTCGACGACGCCCTGCGGCTGCTGACGCTGCCGCGGGTCGTCGGCGTGCTGGACGGCGAGGAGGTGACCGCGCAGAACGGACGGTACGGCCCGTACCTGCGGCGCGGCACGGACTCCCGGACGATCGAGTCCGAGGAGGAGCTGCTCACGATCACGCTGGAGCAGGCCCGGGCGGTGTTCGCCCAGCCGAAGCAGCGGCGGGGACGCGGGCAGGCCGCGGCGCCGCTGCGGGAGGTCGGGGTCGACCCGGCCTCCGGCCGTCCGGTCGTCGTCCGGGACGGCCGTTTCGGTCCGTACGTCACCGACGGCGAGACCAACGCGAGCCTGCGCAAGGGCGACACCGTGGACGCGGTGACCATCGAGCGGGCGGCCGAGCTGCTCGCCGACCGGCGCTCCCGCGACCCGGCGCCCCGCAAGCGGACGACCAAGAAGGCCGCGCCGCGCAAGCGGGCGTCCAGCCGGTCCTGACCGGAGCGGCTTACGCCGGCTTGGTCGCCCGCACTATCGCGCCGTGCATGCCGGGCGCGGCCTCGTGGGTGAACTGCACGCTGGCGTCGGTGAAGCCGGCGGCGGCGAGCCCGTCGAGGTACTCCGCTCGGGAGAGGGCACCGGCGATACAGCCGACGTACGAGCCGCGCTCGGCGCGGTCTGCCGGCGTCAGGTGGTCCTCGGCCACGACGTCGGCGATGCCGATGCGGCCGCCCGGAGCCAGCACCCGGAACATCTCCGCGAGCACGGCCGGCTTGTCGGGAGAGAGGTTGACGACGCAGTTGGAGATGACGACGTCGACCGACCCGCCGGGAAGGGGAACGTCCTCGATCGTGCCGCGCAGGAACTCGACGTTCTCGACTCCGGCCCGGGCCTGGTTCTCACGGGCCAGGGCCAGCATCTCGTCGGTCATGTCCACGCCGTACGCGAAACCGGTCGGGCCCACCCGACGGGCGGACAGCAGCACGTCGATGCCGCCACCGGAGCCGAGGTCGAGCACCCGCTCGCCGGCCCGCAGTTCGGCCACCGCGACCGGGTTGCCGCAGCCGAGACTGGCGGCGACGGCCTGCGCCGGCAGCTCGGCTTGCTCGTCCGCGGGGTACAGCGCCTGGCCGAAGGCCGCGTCCACGGCCGTGCCACCGCCGCAGCACGAGGCGTTCGCCTCCGCGGCGGGTGCGCAGCAGCCGCCGTCCGACACGACGGCGAGCCCGCCGCCGGCTTCGGCGCTCACCGCCTGGGCGGCCGCCGCATAGCGCCGGCGTACCTCGTCGCGGATGTCCGGATCGGTCATCGCTCTACTCCCATCGAAGTGTGTCTATGGATGGCAGCGTGCAGCACCTATCGATGAATGTCAATCAGTGTGCCAGACTGGTGGCATGGCGACGCGGACGCAGGCACGTGCCGTGGCCGAGGACGTCGCAGCCTGCTGCTCGCCACTGACCGGCGGCGAGATCGGTCCGGAGTCGGCGCAGCGGCTGGCGGGCATCTTCAAGGCGCTCGGCGATCCCACCCGGGTCCGGCTGGTGTCCTTGATCGCGGCGACCGACTCCGGGGAGGCCTGCATCTGCGACCTCACCGACCCGGTGGGCCTGTCCCAGCCGACCGTGTCGCACCACATGCGCATCCTGGCCGACGCGGGCCTGGTGACCCGCGAGCAGCGAGGCCGGTGGGCCTACTACGCGGTCGTCGACGAGGCGCTGGGAGCGCTGGGCTCGGCGCTCGCAGCCGGTCCGCGCAGAACGTCACCGCGGCGGAAAGGCGAGGGCGGGCGCCAGGAGCACCGTTAGCATCGGGAGGGACACTCGCGCCGGACCAGAGGGGAGCGCGCCATCGCCACCCCGGCTTCCGAGGAGCCGCGCCGGCCGCTGAACCCGGCGGTCAACGACCTCGCCGAGGTCCACGTCTCGGGCATGCACGACCTGCGGACCGTGCTGCGCGTGACCGACTTCCGGCGGTTGTTCAGCGCGCTCGCGCTGTCCTCCCTGGGGGACTGGCTCGGGTTGCTGGCCACCACCGCCCTCGCGGCCGCCCTGACCCGGTCGAGCAGCTCGGCCCAGCTGTACGCGATCGCGGGCGTGCTGCTCGTCCGGCTCATCCCGGCGCTGATCCTCGGACCGTTCGCGGGCGCCTTCGCCGACCGGTTCGACCGGCGCTGGACCATGATCCTGTCCGACCTCGCCCGCGGCGGCTTGTTCGTCGCGATTCCGCTGCTCGGCCGGCTCGACTTCCTCATCATCGCCACCTTTCTCATCGAGGCGTTCAGCCTCGTGTGGATACCGGCGAAGGAGGCGAGCGTCCCGAACCTGCTCGCGCCCGAGCAGCTGGAGACGGCCAACCAGCTCTCGCTCATCGTCACGTACGGCAGTGCCGTCCCCGCCGCGGCACTGTTCGCCCTGCTCTCGTCGCTGAACAGCGCCCTGGCCTCGGGCATCGGTTTCTTCCACTCGAACCCGGTCGATCTCGCCCTGTACTTCGACGCCGCCACCTACTTCGTCGCGGCGGGCACCGTGTTCGGCCTTTCGAACATCAGTGGCCGCAGCCCGCACCGCGACCGCGACGTGCAGGCGGTGGGCATCTTCAAGTCCATCGTCGAGGGCTGGAAGTTCGTCGGCAGCACCCCGCTCGTCCGCGGTCTGGTCACCGGCATCCTCGGCGCGTTCGCCGCCGGCGGGGCCGTCATCGCGCTGTCCCGGCCGTACGTGTCCCTGCTGCACGCCGGCGACGCGGCGTACGGCCTGCTGTTCGGGGACGTGTTCCTCGGCCTCGCGCTGGGCTTCGTGGTCGGGCCGCGCGTGCTTGCGAACATCAGCCGGCGTCGGTTGTTCGGCATGGCGATCGTCGGGGCGGGCGCCGGACTGGTCGCGATCGCCCTGGTGCCCAACCTGAGCCTCGCCCTGGCCTGCGTCCTCATCTCCACGACCTTCGGCGGCATGGCCTGGGTCATCGGGTACACCCTGCTCGGGCTCGAGGTGCCCAACGAGCTGCGCGGGCGGACGTTCGGGTTCGTCCAGTCGATGATCCAGGTGATCCTGTTCCTGACGCTGGCCGCGGCGCCGGCGCTCGCCGGCGTGATCGGCCGGCACGAGATCACCCTGCCGAACCATGCCGTCATCCGCGCCGACGGCATCACGATCGTCCTGTTCGTCGGGGGCGTGTTCGCGGTCGTCCTCGGCGTCTGGGCGTTCCGGCTCATGGACGACGGCGCGGGCGTGTCGATCGTCCGGGAGCTGGCGGCCGCCCTGCACATCGTCGGGCCACCCCCGACCCCGTCCGCCGGCTTCTTCGTGGCGTTCGAGGGCGGGGAAGGAGCGGGCAAGTCCTCGCAGGTCCGGTTGCTCGCCGAACACCTTGCGGCGCAAGGGTTCGACGATGTCGTCTGCACCTTCGAGCCCGGGGCCACGACCTCGGGGACCGTGCTGCGGACGCTCCTGCTCGACCCGACCACCGTGCTGTCCGCACGGGCGGAGGCCCTGGTCTACGCGGCGGACCGGGCCGAGCACGTGCACCGCGTGGTGCTGCCCTCGCTCGAGCAGGGGGCGGTGGTGATCAGCGACCGGTACGTCGACTCCTCCCTCGCGTACCAAGGTGTGGGCCGCGGGCTCGGCCTGGACCAGATGAAGCGGATCCAGAAGACCGCGACGGGCGGCCTGCTGCCGGACCTGACCGTGCTGCTGGACCTCCCGCCCGAAGTGGGCCTCGCGCGGGTCGGCGCCCAGCGGGACCGGATCGAGGGCCAGCCGCTCGCGTTCCACCGCACCGTGCGTGAGGCCTTCGTCTCGCTGGCCCGGCGAGAAGGCGGGCGCTACCTCGTCGTCGACGCCACGGCGGCGCCGGAGACGATCGCGCAGGAGGTGGCGCAGGAGGTGGTCCGGCGGCTCCAGCAGGTGATGCTCACCCGGCGGGTACGGCGCGCCGGCGACGAGGCGGCGCACCCAGCCGCGCAGGGCACTCCCGGCCAGGTGCCGGCATGACGCTCTGGGACGCCGTCGTCGGCCAGCCCGCCGCGGTGCAGCAGCTGTCCACGGCGGCGGGCACGGACCCCGGACACGCCTGGCTGCTCGTCGGCCCGGCGGGTTCGGGCCGCTCGATCGCCGCACGGGCCCTCACCGCCGCACTCGAGTGCGACACCCGGTCGGCGTGCGGCACCTGCATCCCCTGCCGGGAGGTACGCGCGGGGAGTCACCCGGACGTGACGGCGGTGTCGACGGAGGGGTTGTCGCTCGGGGTCAAGCAGATGCGGGCGCTGGCACCGGTGGCGCAGAGTGCTCCGTCGGTAGGTCGGCACCGCGTGATCGTCATCGAGGACGCGGACCGGCTCACCGAGACCGCCGCCAACGTCCTGCTCAAGCCGTTGGAGGAACCGGGCCCGGCGACCGTGTTCGTCCTGTGTGCCCCGTCGCTCGAGGACGTGCTGCCGACGATCCGGTCGCGGTGCCGCGTCGTCACCTTGCGGGTGCCGTCGACGGACGCCGTCGCCGACCTGCTCGTCGCGGAGGGCGTCGACCGTGCGATGGCGTCGTTCGCCGCGGCAGCTGCGCAAGGTCACGTCGGACGCGCGCGCCGGCTGGCCCGCGACGAGCAGGCGCGGGCCAGACGCGGGTCGGTCCTCGCGCTGCCGCAGTCACTCGGCTCGGTCGCGGCCGCGTTGTCCGCCGCCGCCGAGCTCGTCCGGGCCGCCGACGAGGAGGCAGCCGCGGACGCCGCCGAACGGGACGCGGCCGAGACGGCTGCGCTGAAACAGGCTCTCGGACTGGGCGTTCGCGGGGTCAGCCCGCGGGGTACGGCCGGTCCGGTCCGCGACCTCGAGGCGGAGCAGCGGTCGCGGGCCACCCGCAACCGACGCGACGTCCTCGACCGCGCCCTCGTGGACCTGGCCGCCCTCTACCGGGACGCACTCGTGCTCGCCCTCGGCGCCGGCGCTGCCCCGGTCCACGCCGACCAGACCGCCGTCGCTGCCGAGCTCGCGCGGACGGCGACGCCCGAGGTGCTGCTGGGATGCGTGGACGCCGTCCTCGCCTGCCGCGACGCCATCGCCGCGAACGTGGCCCCGCTCCTGGCCTGCGAGTCGATGGCGCTCGCCCTACGGAACGCCTGACTGCGCTCTGCTCGCGTGCGGCGGGGGCGCCTGCCCCGCCGGCTGGACCGAGGGTCTCCGGTAGAGTCCTGCGGGCGCCGGGCGAGCTCGTCCGCTGCGCCGCCTTAGCTCAGTCGGCAGAGCGTCTCACTCGTAATGAGAAGGTCCGGAGTTCGATTCTCCGAGGCGGCTCCACGTTCGTGTGTGAGTTCGGCTGATGCTTCTCACTCGACCTTCGGGTGAGGGGTGTCAGTGTTTCGGTTGATGGGTGACACCTACTTCGGGTGATTGGTGACACTCCCGGTTCATGCGGGAGATGTCTGTGGCTGAGCAGCGGTATG
>DASVGV010000061.1:0-19921 GCA_036379355.1 Mycobacteriales bacterium
TCGTGATGCGCCGCCGTCAGCGCTCGAAGTAGCGGCGGGGGTTGTCGACGAGCATCGTCGTGATCTGCTCCTCGGTGACGCCGTGCTCGCGCAGGTACGGCAGCACCTCCTGCTCGATGTGCAGGTAGTGCCACTGCGGCATGAGCGGCCGGGCGGCCGGGTCGATCCAGTCGATGTAGCAGGCCGCGTCGTGCGACAGGACCATGTGCTCGGCGAACCCGCGACGGCACAGCTCGACGACGATGTCGGCCCGCGCCTCGAACGTGATGGGACCGATGTTGATGCCGAACCGGTCCATGCCCAGCAGGAACCCCGCCTCGGCCAGGGCGGAGAGATGGTCGGCGTCGGTGGAGTCGCCGCTGTGGCCGAGGACGACCCGCGCCGGGTCGACGCCCATCTCGTCGGCGAGGATCCGCTTGACGACGAGCCCGGCCTGGCTTGCCGGATGGGTGTGCACCGTGATCGGCGTACCCGTGTCGAGGTGCGTCTGGCCGACCGCGCGCAGGATGCGCTCGACCCCCTTGGTCAGCCCGGGCTCGTCGATCGCGCACTTGAGCAGACCGGCCTTCACGCCGGTGCCGGCAATGCCCTCGGTGATGTCCCGGGTGAACAGCTCGACCATCGGCTCGGGCAGGTCCGGCGACAGGCCCGGTCCGCGGTGGAAGAAGTAGAACGGCACGTCGGTGTACGTGTACGCGCCGGTCGCGGCGACGATGTTGAGGTCCGGGACCCGCTCGTTGATCGTCTGGATGCGCGGGATGTAGCGCCCGAGGCCGACCACGGTCGGGTCCACGATCGTCTTCACGCCGATGTCCACGACCTGCTGGAGCTTGGTGACCGCGTCGTCGACCCGCTCCTGCTCGCTCCCCCACTCGTCGGGGTAGTTGTTCTGGGCGTCGGCGGTGAGCACGAAGACGTGCTCGTGCATGAGGGTGCGGCCGAGATCGGCGCTGTCGACCGGCCCTCGTACGGTCTGGACTTGGCTCATCGTCGCTCCGTTTCTGCTGATGGCACGGGCATTCCTACAGGGTCGACAGGCCCCCGTCGACGCAGAGCACCTGACCGGTGACGTACGACGACTGCGAGGACAGCAACCACACGACGGCCTCTGCGACCTCCCACGCGGTGCCTTGCCGTCCCAGCGGGATCCGGGTGGTGCCGCGGCTGGCGCGACCGGCCGTCGCGAGCCGCCCGAGAGGGGTGTCGATGAGCCCGGGCGCGACCACGTTCACGCGGCCGCCGGGCGCGGCTTCCCTGGCCGCGTGCCGCATGAGCCCGATCTGCGCCGCCTTCGACGCGTCGTACGAGGGGATGCCGGTGCCCGGGCGCAGCCCGGCGAGCGAGGACACCAGCACCGTCGACGACCCCTCGCCCATGAGCGGAAGGGCAGCCTTCAGAGCCAGGAAGTGAGCGCGGACGTTGACCGCGAACGCCAGGTCCCAGTCGGCGGCGGACGTCCCCTCCAGCCGCCGGCCCCGTCCGACACCGACGTTGAGCACGAGCGCGTCGAGGCCGCCGAGGGACTCGGCCGCGACCTGGACGTGGGCGAGGCAGGCGTCCGCGTCGGCGACGTCCACCTCGAGCGTGTACGCATCGCCGCCCTCGGCCACGACCAGGGCGGCCGTCTCGTCGGCCGCGGCCAGGTCGATGTCACTGATCGCCACCGCTGCACCCTCGCGTGCCGCCAGCACCGCGACCGCGCGCCCGTTGCCCGGCGGCGCCTCGGGGTCGTCCGTGTGCTGGGTGCCGCCGCCCACGACGAGGAGTCGGCGTCCGGCCAGCCGACCCGAGCCGCTCATGCGCGGGGCGCCCGGCGCGCCTCGACGCCGTCGGGCCAGCCCGCCGTCGTCGGCTCGAGGGCGACGCGGGCGCTGTTGAGGAGCCCGGACACGAGCCGGTAGAAGCCGGCCAGCACCAGCAGTTCCAAGAGCTGCTGGTCGTCCCACCGGGCCGCCAGCCGGTCCCAGGTGCCGTCGCTCACCACGTCGTCGTCGCAGAGCTCGTCGGCCATCGCCACCAGGGCCGCGTCGTCGTCCGACCACTCCCCCGGACCCCCCGCCAGCCGGGCGATCTCGTCGTCGGCGAGCCCCGCCGCCACACCCAGGCGGGTGTGCTGCCCGAACTCGTACTCGCTCTGGCTGCGCCACCCCACCCGCAGGATCACGATCTCCCGTTCGCGCACCGGGATGCGCCCGTCCTGCAGGTTGTACGAGCCGAGCGCGAGGAACGCCTTGTAGAGCTCCGGGTTGCGCTTCAGCGTGCGGAAGATGTTGAGCAGGCGGCCGTCGTCCTCGCCGGCGGGCGCGATCCTCGGGGACGCAGTCATGCCCCCACCCTGGCACGCTGGCCGCGACGACCGACGAGGAGGTCACGGTGAGTGGTGGCGACCCGGTCGAGCGCGGCGGGCTCACCTCGACCCCGTCCGGTCCGGTCCACGAGCTGATACCGGGGCGCCTCGCGAGTCTCGGCGGTGGCACGAACGTCCGCCGGTTGCTGCCCACGCTGGGACGCCGCATGGTCGGCGCCTGGTGCTTCCTCGACCACTACGGACCGGACCGAGACGGCAGCATGGACGTGTGGCCGCATCCCCACACCGGGTTGCAGACCGTGAGCTGGCTCCTCGACGGCTGGGTGCGCCACCAGGACTCGCTGGGCAGCGACGCCGTGCTCGCCCCCGGCGTGCTGGGCCTCATGACGGCAGGCGAGGGCATCGCCCACGCCGAGGTCACGCCGGAGCCCGGTCTCCTGCACGGCGCGCAGCTGTGGGTGGCGCTGCCCGGTCATGCCCGCCACCGCCCGGCCGCGTGGGACCTGCACGCGATGCCGCCGACGGTCAGGGTGGACGGCGCGGACGTGCGCGTGATCCTCGGCGACTACGAGGGCGTCGCATCTGCGGGGGCGACGTACTCCCCGCTTGTCGGGCTGGACGTCTCGGTCCGCGGCACCAGCACCGTCGCGCTCGAGCGAGACTTCGAGCACGCAGCCGCCGTCGTCGCCGGCGCCGTGACCGTGGACGGCCAGAACGTGCCCGTCGGGTCGCTCCTCTACCTCGGCACCGGTCGCACTGCCCTGCCGCTCGCGGGCAGCGGCCGGATGCTGCTGCTCGGCGGCGAGCCGTTCGACGAGCGCATCGTGATGTGGTGGAACCTCGTGGCCCGCAGCCACGACGAGGTGGCGGAGGCACGGCGGCAGTGGGTCGACGGCGAGCGGTTCGCGCCCGTGCCGGGCTGGTCCCGCCGTACGGAGGCGCCACCGCTCGCGCTCACCCTGAAGCCGCGCGGCCGCCGCTGACTACCGGACCGTGAGGCACACCTTGTCGGCGCTGCCCGGCGTGCAGTGCGTGCCGTGCAGCGACACCACGCCGAAGTAGAGCGCGACGCCGAGCACGACCAGTCCGAGCACGATCAGCAGGACCAGCTTGCGGATCAGCCCGAGTACGAACCCGAGCAGCCCGAGCGCGACGCCGACGAAGCTCCAGGCCACGTGCGCGTGGTTGACGTAGGTGTGCACCCGGCGAGTCTGCCGGAGCCGCTACCGGAATCCGGCGACCTCGTGCGGCGTGTACGGCTCCTGGAGCCGCGCCACCTCGTCGTCGGTGAGCGTGATCTCCAAGGCGGCGACCGCGTCGGTGAGGTGCTGCGGCTTGGTGAAGCCGACGATGGGTGCGCTGACCGCCGGGTGCCGGGACACCCACGCGAGGGCGATCTGGGCCATCGGTACGCCGCGCGCCTCGGCCACCTCGGCCACGCGAGCGACGATCGCCGCGTCCTCGTCGCGGTAGAGGTGCTTGCCGAACTCGTCGGTCTCGGCCCGGGCGGTCGCGCTGTCCCAGGGGCGTGCGAGCCGGCCGCGCGCCAGCGGGCTCCACGGGATCACGCCTACGCCCTGGTCCACGCAGAGCGGGAGCATCTCCCGCTCCTCCTCGCGGTTGAGCAGGTTGTAGTGGTCCTGCATCGACACGAACCGCGTCCAGCCGTGCACCGCCGCCGTGTGCTGCGCCTTCGCGAACTGCCAGGCCCACATCGACGACGCCCCGATGTAGCGGGCCTTGCCCGCCCGCACCACGTCGTGCAGCGCCTCCATCGTCTCCTCGATGGGCACCGACGCGTCCCAGCGGTGGATCTGGTAGAGGTCGACGTAGTCCGTGCCGAGGCGCGTGAGCGATGCGTCGATCTCGTGCAGGATCGCCTTGCGCGACAGGCCCTGGCCGTTCGGCCCGGGGTGCGTACGCCCCCAGACCTTCGTCGCGATCACGACCTCGTCACGACGGGTGAACTCCCGCAGCGCCCGGCCGGTGATCTCCTCGCTCGACCCGTCGGAGTAGACGTTCGCGGTGTCGAAGAAGTTGATGCCGGCCTCGACCGCGGCGCGGATCAGCGGGCGGCTGGCCTCCTCGTCGAGGGACCACGGATGGTTGCCGCGGGCCGGCTCGCCGAAGCTCATGCAGCCGACACAGAGGGGCGTGACGTCGAGACCCGTGGTCCCGAGCTTGACGGTGCGCATGGCCCCATCCAAGCGCGTCAGGCCGGGACGGTCTCCTCGCCGTAGTCTGCGACCACCCGGTCGCGGCCAGACTCCTTCGCGCGGTACAGCGCACGATCGGTTCGGCCGTACCACGTGCTCACGGACTCGCCGGGGCGCCGTTCGCAGACCCCGATCGACACCGTCTGCCCGCGCGGTACGGACCCGCGAAGGGTGTCCAGGAGCCGGCCTGCGTCGGCGAGGCCGCACCCGGCCAGCAGCAGTCCGAACTCCTCGCCGCCGAGGCGCGCGAGGAGGTCCCCGGTCCGTACGTTGCGCATCCACGCCGCGGCAACCTCGCGCAGAAGCAGGTCGCCCGACTGGTGACCGTGCGAGTCGTTGAAGTCCTTGAAGTGGTCCAGGTCCAGGATGGCCATGCACACCGGCGAGTTGCCTGTGTCGGCCACCGCGTGCGTGACCCGCTCGTCCCAGGACCGACGGTTCGCCAGGCCGGTGAGCGGGTCGGTACTCGCCTGTGAGGCGAGCTCGGCGCGCAGCCGGTCGCGCTCGAGGGTCGTCACCAGTTCTGCCGTCACGATCTCGAGCAGGCCGAAGGTGCGCGCGGGAAGCGCCGAGATCTCCTCGTACGTCGTCACGATGAGCACCCCGAGCGCGTGGTCGTGGTGTACGAGCGGCATGTACAGGGCCCCGCCGACGGCGCCGTGCTCCCGGCGGAGCACGTCCGCGGCGCCGCTGTACGTCCGCGGGTCGTTGTCGGGATTCACGAATGCGGGCTTCCGGGCGCGCAGGGCGTCGGCCGCGATGGACGTCGCGGCGAGGGGCACGCGAACGCCCCGCATCGACGGCGTGGTCGACGAGACGCACACCAAGTCGTCCGCCGGGGTCGACAGCAGCAGGCTCGCACTCTGCGCGCCGCACAGCCGCTGGACCACGTCGCACGCGACGCTGCAGGCGTCCTGGCCGCCGAGGATCGCACGGCTGCCCTCGGCGAGCGCCTCGACATCGCGGATCCGCGTGGACAGGTCCGCCTCGCGCTCGCGCACGGCGGTGACGTCGTGCGCGACGATGACGGCCCCGAGCCGCTCGCCCGTCGGGCCGGCGAGGGCGTGACCGGTGGTCTGGACGTACCGGATGCCGCGCACGCTCCGTACGAGCAGCTCCTCGTCGAAGGCGCCGTCCAGCAACGTGCGCTCGACCGGGCGGTCGTCGCCGAGCACCGGCGTCCCGTCCCAGTAACGCAGCTCGATCGTGCGGTACGCGTCGCGGTCGAGAGGTCCGGGATCGAGCGCCAACAGGTCGCGCAGGAAGGCGTTGTCGGTGACGACCTCGCCGCGTTCGTCGCAGACGAGCAGGCCTACGTCGACGTTCGCGAGCACCGCGTCCAGGACGACCTGCCGGCGCCGGGCCTCGTACTCGCTGCGGCGCGCCTCCACCACCTGCCGGCGCAGCTCGAGCTGGGCCATCGCCTGGTCGGCGAGGGTGCCGAGCACCTGCATCTGCCCCGCCGTCAGGGACCGTGGCGCGGCCTCGGTGACGCACAGCGCTCCCAGGATGGCGCCGGCCCCCGTCCGTAGCGGGAAGCCGGCATAGAACAGCACCCGCCCCGAGCGCACGTACGGGTTGTCGCCCAGCCGGGTGTCGGCGCGCGTGTCGGGGACGACGACGGCCTCCCCCGCGTCGACGACCAGGCGCGACATCGCCTCGGCGCGCGGCAGCTCCGCCCTGGGCAACCCGACGCGGGCCTTGAACCACTCCCGACGGTCGTCGAGCAGGCCGACGCCGGCGAAGGAGGTGTCGGCGACCACCGTGGCGGCGGCGGCCAGCGCGTCGAAGGCTGGTTCGGGCGCGGTGTCCAGGATCTCGTACGCAGCAAGCTCGGCCAGCCGCGCGCGTTCCCGCGCGGCGTCCTGCTGCCCGGCGCCCATGCCTACTTCATCGGGCTTCGGCAAGGCGCCTTGAGCGGCCGATCAGCCTCTGCGGAGGGACAAAACGCCCAGGTCAGGACGCAAGTTCCTTCACTTTCTCGATGAGTGCGACACGGGCGGCGTGATCGTTGCCGAACGGGTGGACGGTCAGCGTCGTCACCCCCGCCTCCTTGAACGCCGCCAGCCGCTCGCGGACGTAGCCCTCGGGCCCGATCAGGTTGATGCTCTGAACCAGCTCGGCGGGGACGGCGGCGGCCGCCTCGTCCTTCTTGCCCGACAGGTACAGGTCCTGGATCGTCTCGGCCTCCTTCTCGAAGCCGTACCGGCGAGCCAGGTTGTTGTAGAAGTTCTTGCCCTTCGCACCCATGCCCCCGACGTACAACGCCAGGTTCGGCCGCGTGAACTCCGCGAGCTGCTCGACGTCCTCACCGATCGCCAGCGAGGCGCCGACGACCGTGTCCAGGGGCGGCAGGCTCGGGTCGCGCTTGGCCTTGCCGGCGGCCAGCGGCTCACCCCAGACGTCCTGCGCCTTCTCCGGCATGAAGAAGATCGGCTGCCAGCCTTCGGCGAGCTCGGCGGTCACCTCGACGTTCTTGGGCCCGATGGCCGCCACGAAGATCGGGATGCGGTCCCGGACCGGGTGGTTGATGAGCTTGAGGGCCTTGCCCAGGCCGGTGCCCTGGTCCTTGGGCAGCGGAACCGTGTAGTGCTGGCCGTCGTACTCGAGCCGCTCCCGCTTCCAGACCTTGCGGCAGATCTCGATGACCTCGCGGGTGCGGCCGACCGGCGCGTCGTACGGGACGCCGTGGAAGCCCTCGATCACCTGCGGGTTGGAGGCACCGAGTCCGAGGTTGAACCGCCCGTTGGACACGTAGTCGAGCCCGGCAGCAGTCATCGCGGTGAGGGACGGCGTCCGCGTGTAGATCTGGAAGATCCCGGACGCGAGCTCGACGCGCTCGGTCATCGCGGCGATGTAGCCGAGCTGGCTGACCGCGTCGTAGCTGTACGCCTCGGGCACGAAGACGATGTCCAGGCCCGCCTTCTCGAAGTCGGCGAGCTCGCTCACCGTCTGCTGGAAACCCCCGGCGTAGTTGAGCGACATGCCGATGCGCATCGAGACCTCCGCGGTCGGTCCGCGTCGTCGTCGACGCGGTCTGACCGCCGACCGTACACACCCGGGAAACGCGGTCGCCGTGCCCCCCGCGCGGCAGGATCACCGCGTGACCCCAGCGACCAGCGGAGCTGCCGTCGTGCAGGCCGGGCGAGTCCGACGGCTGCGGCGGATGAAGGCGGGCGCGACCGCGCTCCTGCTCGTCGCCGCGGCCCTGTACGTCCTCACACTCGAGGTGCACGGCGGCAGTCGCGGCGCGTGGGGCTACCTGCGTGCGGCGAGCGAGGCCGGCATGGTCGGCGGCCTGGCGGACTGGTTCGCGGTCACCGCCCTGTTCCGTCGGCCGCTCGGGCTGCCGATCCCGCACACCGCGATCATCCCGACGCGCAAGGACGACATCGGCCGGAGCCTCGAGGACTTCGTCGGCACCAACTTCCTGTCCGAGGCGGTCGTCCGGGAGCGGGTGGCGAGCGCCGGTGCCCCGGCTCGCCTCGGTGGCTGGCTCGCCGATCCGGCGCATGCCGCCCGCGTGGCCGACGAGACCGCCGTCGCGGTGGCCGCTGCCCTCCGCGTCCTGCGCGACGAGGACGTGCAGGCCGTCCTCGGTCGGGCCGCCCTGAGCCGGCTGACCGCGGTCTCGCTCGGCCCGTGGACAGGCCAGCTCGCCGAGCCGCTTCTCGCCGACGGGGTGCACCACCGGCTGGTCGATGTCGCGGTGTCACGGCTGGCCGCGTGGCTGCGCCAGGACGCCGAGCACGTCGTCGACGTCATCGCCCGGCAGGCGCCGGGCTGGGCCCCCGGCTTCCTCGACCGGCCGGTGGCGCGGCGAGTGCACGCGGAGCTGCTGCGGGTCGCGGAGGACGTCGCGTCCGATCCCGACCACCGGTTGCGCCACACCCTCGACGACTTCCTGCTGCGTCTCGCGCGGGACCTGCAGGAGGACCCGGCGACCATCGCCCGGCTCGACGCCCTGGTCGCCAGTGTCAGCGCGCGCGAGGACGTGCACGCCGCGGTGGGCGAGGCGGTCGCCGGTGCTCGGCGGCTGCTCGTCGAGCTGGTCGAGAACCCGGGCGGTGAGCTCCGTGGCCGCGTCGCGCGCGCGCTCGCCGACCTGGGCGTGCGGCTGCAGCAGGACCGGACCCTCCGCTCGAAGCTCGATGCCTGGCTGGCGGATGCCGCGGCGTACGTCGTCACGCACTACCGGAGCGAGCTGACCACGGTGATCGGCGACACGGTCGGCCGGTGGGACGGGCGCGAGACCGCCCGCCGGGTCGAGTTACAGGTCGGGCGCGACCTGCAGTTCATCCGCGTCAACGGCACGCTGGTCGGCGCCCTGGCGGGGATCGTCATCCACGCGCTGAGCGCGCTCGCCTGAGACCTCCCGGGCACGCGGCGACCACCAGCGCGAGCAGGGCAGCCGCCGCGAGGTCGTCGAACCACCAGTGGTTGGCGGTCACGGTCACCACGAACACCGTCACGACCGGGTGCAGCACCACGAGCCAGCGCCATCTGCTGCGGCCGGCCGCGACGACGATCGCCGCCACCAGCAGCGCCCAGCCGACGTGGATCGACGGCATCGACGACAGCTGATCGGCGAAGCCGTGCGTCGTCGCCCCGTACACCGACAACCCGTCGCGGCGCGCCGTGTCCACGAAGCCGTACGCCGGCAGCAGCCGCGGAGGCGCGACCGGCAACAGCTCGACCACCAGCGCCGCGGCGGTGAAGACGACCGTCACCGTGCACCAGCGGGCATACCGGTCGCGGTGGCGCAGGAGCAGCCAGAGCAGAGCCACGGCGAGCGCGGGGGCGTGGACGTACGCGTAGTAGGCGTCCGCCGCGCGCAGAACGGCTTCGTGGCCCAGGAACGCGTGCTGGACGGCCAGTTCCGACGGCAGGTGCAGCGCCCGTTCGGCGTGGTCGATCCACTCGGCGCGGCCGATCGCCCCCTGGGTGTGCACGAGCGCGAGCCGGCCGACGACACGCCACAGCAGGAACAGCAACCCGAGCAGCGCGACCTGCGCGCCGACCTGAAGCCACACCTGGAGCCGGGCGGTCGCCCGGTCGCCCAGCATGGCGTTCTCCGCCACCGGACGGGCGGGTCTCGCCGCGCTGCGCACCTGCACGTCCAGGACGTCGACGTCCGCATGCCGCGCCTGAACCCCGCGGCGCCCCCGCGCCGGGGCCGTAGGGTCGTGCCGTGGCGTCCCCGGCCGAGGAGCAGACCCCGGACGCCGGTGGCGTCTACGTGCCCGGGCCGCGCGGCTGGGTCCCGGCCCCGCCGGGCTGGGTCCCCCCGGTCGGCTGGATCCCCACGACGGACGGCTGGCGGCCGGCGCCACCTGGGTGGACCCCGCCGCCCTGGTGGGTGCGCACGCCCTCCGGCTACCTCCCGCCGCCGGCCGGAAGGGACGGCGCCCGGCCGCTGGTGACCCCGTCCGGCGAGCCGGACGGCGCCACGCGGCTGTTCGGCTGGACCCGTGTCCTGCCCCGCACGCTGCAACGGGCGGCCCAGATCGGTGACCGCAAGCCCAGCGGGTGGGAGATCTGGGTGGTCCTCGCGGTCTTCCCCGCGACGGCCGTCGTCTCCGCGCTGATCTCGCTGGCCCAGACGCTCAGTGACTTCGAGGACGGCAGCGCGCATGCGCCGACGATCGTGCCGCACCACGCGGCCCTGTCGACGGTGCTGTTCGTACTGCTCGTGGTGACCGAGCTCGCGCCCGCGGCGCTGGTGGCGTACCTGATGAAGATGTCCGGCGGGGGGCTGCGCGCCCTGGGGCTGGACCGGTCCGAGGTCCGCACCGATCTCGCCCGCACCTGCAAGCTCGCCCTGTACGCATACCCGCTCGAGCTGCTCGTCGTGGCCGGGGCGTTCGGCGTCCTCACGCCGCACCACGACCTGGCCGGGAAGGACCAGTCGGGGCTCCCGGTCGCGTACCTGCTTCCGTTCGTGCTGTCCGCGATCACCGCGGGCGTGGTCGAGGAGATCGTCGTCCTCGGCTACCTGGTCCACCGGCTCGAGCAGCGCGGCTGGAGCGGGTGGCGGCTGTACGCGGCGACGATCGCCGTCCGCATCAGCTACCACCTGTACTACGGGACCGCGGTCATCGGCTTCGCCGTGTGGGCCGGGGTGTCGGTGCTCCTCTATCGCCGCCGCCGCCGGCTGCTCCCGTTCATCGTCGCGCACGCCCTGTGGGACTCCTGCGCGTTCGTCAGCCTGTTCCTGCACGGGGCCGTGGCCGTCGTGCCGTACGGGGTCGCGCTGGCAGTCCTGGTCCTGCTGTGGGGCTGGGGCCGCGAGTCCGCCGTGCGGGAGATGAAGGACTCCGGCCGCGCGCTCGCCGAGCGGCGCGAGGAGCTGCCCGAGATGCGGGTCGCGCGCCCGGCGCAGGGGTAGGGCGGGCGGCATGACGCAACAGGTCTGGCCGGGCAACGCCTATCCGCTGGGAGCCACGTTCGACGGCGCGGGGACGAACTTCGCGCTGTTCTCGGAGGTGGCCGAGCACGTCGAGGTCTGCCTGGTGGACGAGGACGGCACCGAGGAACGCGTCCGGCTGCGCGAGGTGGACGGCTTCGTGCACCACGCGTACCTGCCGGGGATCGGGCCCGGCCAGCGTTACGGCTTCCGCGTTCACGGGCCGTACGACCCCGCGCGCGGGCTGCGCTGCAACGCGGCCAAGTTGCTGCTCGACCCGTACGCGAAGGCGGTGGACGGGCAGGTCGAGTGGAACGAGGCGGTCTTCCCGTACGCGTTCGCCGACGGACCGGAGGGACCGCCGACCAGCACCGACAGCGGACCGCACATGATGAAGGGCGTCGTCATCAGCCCGTTCTTCGACTGGACCGGCGACACGCCCCCGCGGGTCCCGTACGCCGACAGCGTCGTCTACGAGGCGCACGTGCGCGGCCTGACCATGACCCACCCGGACGTCCCGGACGAGGAGCGCGGAACGTATGCCGGCCTCGCGCATCCGGCGGTCATCGACCACCTCCAGCGGCTGGGCGTCACGACGCTCGAGCTGATGCCCGTGCACCAGTTCGTGCAGGACCACCACCTGGTCGAGAAGGGGCTGGCCAACTACTGGGGCTACAACACGATCGCGTTCCTCGCTCCGCAGAACACCTACTCCGCGGCCGTACGGGCCGGGCGGCTCGGCCAGCAGGTGCAGGAGTTCAAGGCGATGGTGCGGACGCTGCACCAGGCCGGCATCGAAGTGATCCTCGACGTGGTCTACAACCACACCGCGGAGGGCAACGAGGCGGGTCCCCTGCTGTCCTTCCGTGGCATCGACAACGCGGCCTATTACCGGCTCGTCGATGACGACCCCCGCTACTACATGGACTACACCGGCACCGGGAACAGCCTGAACGTCCGACACCCGCACGCCCTCCAGCTGATCATGGACAGCCTGCGGTACTGGGTCGTCGAGATGCACGTCGACGGGTTCCGCTTCGATCTCGCCTCCACCCTGGCGCGCGAGTTCTACGACGTCGACAGGCTCTCGACGTTCTTCGACCTGGTCCAGCAGGACCCGGTGGTCTCGCAGGTCAAGCTCATCGCCGAACCGTGGGACGTCGGCAGCGGTGGTTACCAGGTCGGGAACTTCCCCCCGCTGTGGTCGGAGTGGAACGGCAAGTACCGCGACACGGTCCGGGACTTCTGGCGCGGGGAGGACGCAACCCTCGCCGAGTTCGCCTCCCGCATCAGCGGCTCCGCCGACCTGTACCAGAAGGACGGCCGGCGACCGTCTGCGTCGATCAACTTCGTGACCGCCCATGACGGGTTCACGCTGCACGACCTGGTGTCCTACAACGAGAAGCACAACGAGGCGAACGGCGAGGACGGACAGGACGGTGAGAGCCACAACCGCTCGTGGAACTGCGGCGTCGAGGGCGAGACCGACGACCTCGAGGTGATTGCCCTCCGGGAGCAGCAGAAGCGCAACTTCATCACCACACTGCTGCTGTCCCAGGGCGTACCCATGATCGTCCACGGGGACGAGATGGGACGCACGCAGGAGGGCAACAACAACGTCTACGCGCACGACTCCCCGTTGTCCTGGGTGGACTGGGAACGGTCGGCCGAGTTCTTCCCCCTGACCGAGTTCGTCATCGCCGTGTCGCGGTTGCGCCGCGAGCATCCGGTCTTCCGGCGCCGGCGGTTCCTGCGCGGGCGCCCGAATGCGGGATCCGACGTGCAGGACCTTGCCTGGTTCACCCCTCACGGCGAGCAGATGTCGGACGAGGACTGGGACACGGGCTACGCCAAGTCGGTCGCGGTCTTCTACAACGGGGATGCCATCCGTGAGCTCGGCCCCCGCGGCGAGTCCCTGGCCGACGACTCGTTCCTGCTGCTGTTCAACGCGAGCCCGGAGCAGATCGACTTCACCATGCCGCCAGCCGAGTACGGCGGCGTCTGGGAAGTCGTGCTGGACACGCACGCGCCCATGCACGCCGAAGTCGAGGACCTGCGCGCGAAGGCCGGCGAGGCGATCCGCGTCGAAGGGCGGTCCATCAGCGTGCTGCGGCGTACGGGCTGATGCGCGCCCCGACGTCGACCTATCGCCTCCAGATCACGCCGACATTCACGCTCGACGACGCGTGCGGGGCGGTCCCGGTCCTCGCCGGGCTGGGCGTCTCGCACCTGTACCTCTCCCCGCTCCTGCAGGCCGCATCGGGATCCACCCACGGCTACGACGTGGTCGACCACGGCCGGATCGATGCCGCCCGCGGCGGCATCGAGGGCCTGCGGCGGCTGGCGGACACCGCTCACGACCACGGGCTGGGCCTCGTCCTCGACATCGTGCCCAACCACATGAGCGTGCGCGTTCCGCACCAGAACGCGGCGTGGTGGGACGTGCTCCGCCTGGGACGCACGTCGCCGTACGCCCGATGGTTCGACATCGACTGGGACGCCGGGCCGCTCCTGCTCCCGATCCTCGGTTCGGACGACGACGTCGCGAAACTGTCGGTCGCCGGTGACGAGCTGCGCTACTACGAGCATCGTTTCCCCTGTGCGCCAGGCAGCCTCGGGGGCACGGCGCAGGAAGTGCATGCCCGGCAGGCCTACCGGTTGGTCGACTGGCGTCGGGGTTCCGCCGACCTGACGTACCGCCGGTTCTTCGACGTGACCGACCTGGCCGGCCTGCGCGTCGAGGACGACGCGGTGTTCGACGCCACGCACGCACTGGTCATCGACCTGGTACGGGACGGCGTGATCGACGGGCTGCGTATCGACCATCCCGACGGCCTGGCCGACCCCGGGGGCTATCTCGCGCGCCTCCGCGAACGGGCGCCGGTCTGGACGGTGGTGGAGAAGATCCTCGAGCCGGGCGAGGTGCTCCCGGACACGTGGCCGTGTGCGGGCACGACGGGCTATGACGCGGCCCGGCTCGTCACCGGATCGTTCGTCGACCCGTCCGGGCGTCCGGCGCTCGAGCGGCTGTGGCAGGAACACGGCGGGACGAACGCGGCCTTCGGAGAGCTCGTCCTCGAGGCGAAAGCCGCGGTGACACAGCAGGTCCTGGCCGCCGAGGTCGCTCGGCTCGACCGGCTGGCGCCGGACGTGGGCGCGGCCACGCTCGCCGACGTCCTCGCCCGCTTCCCGGTCTACCGCTCGTACCTGCCGGAGTTCGGCCGCGCCTACCTCGACGAGGCTCTCGCCGGACGGTCCATTCCCCGGTTGACCGACGCGGCCGACCCGCTCTGCGTCCGCTTCCAGCAGACCTCGGGCATGGTGATGGCCAAGGGCGTCGAGGACACGGCTTTCTACCGCTACCACGTGCTGGATGCGCTGAACGAGGTGGGATCCGATCCGGGCGCGTTCGGGGTGTCGGCCGCCGAGTGGCATCACGAGTGCCTACGTCTGGAGCGCGACTGGCCCGAGACGATGACCCTGCTGTCGACGCACGACTCCAAGCGCTCGGAAGACGTCCGGGCCCGGCTCGTCCTGCTCTCGCAGGATCCCGACCGGTGGGAACGGGCGGTCCGCGCGCTCGACGCGGCCGCGGCGCCCCACGTCCGGTCGGTCGCGCCCGAGGACGTCTACCTGCTGCACCAGACCCTTTGCGGCACCGGACCGATCGCGGCCGAGCGGGTGGGCGACTACATGCGGAAGGCCACGCGCGAGGCGAAGCGGCACACCTCGTGGCTCGACCCGGACGAGGCGTACGACGCGGACCTGCAGAGCCTGGTGCAGGGGGTCCTGGCGGATGGGGCCTATCTGTCGGCCCTCGCCGATCTGCATCGCGACTGGGACCGACCCTGGCGCCGGACCGTCCTCGCCCAGAAGCTGCTCCAGCTCTCCATGCCGGGGGTTCCCGACCTCTACCAGGGCAGCGAGCGGGAGCTGCTCACTCTGGTCGACCCGGACAACCGCCGCGACGTCGACTTCACGCCGCTGGGCGGTCCCGACTCCCCCAAGACGGCCCTGGTCCGGACGGTGCTGGGGCTGCGCCGCGATCGGCCCGACCTGTTCCGTGACTACGCACCGATCGACGTGGGGCCGCACGCGCTCGCCTTTCACCGCTCGGACACCCTCGTCGTCGTCGCGGTGACGCGTGCGATGGATCTGCAACGCAACGGGTTCGGGGATGTTGCTCTCGACCTCGGTGGCCGCTGGACCGATGTCCTGACCGGCCGGCCCCTGCCGGGTGACGTGCGACTCGCGGACGCCGTTCCGGACGGCCCGGGCCTCGTGCTGATGCGGCACTGAGGGGGCGGAGGTCGTGCGGGAGAGCGTGGCCTCCGTCAGCCGTGCGGAGGACGTTCGCCCGGCAGCGCGGCACCCGTCGGGACGGCCGGGGATGACGCGGGCGCCGCGGTGACCGGCACGGCGTCGATACCGGCATCCTTGCGCTGCTGCGCCGTGATCGGGGTCGGTGCGCCGGTCAGCGGGTCACCGCCGGACGACGTCTTCGGGAACGCGATGACGTCACGGATCGAGTCGGCGCCGGCCAGGAGCGCCGCGATCCGGTCCAGCCCGGGCGCGAGACCACCGTGCGGCGGAGGACCGAACGCGAACGCGTCGAGCAGGAAGCCGAACTTCGAGCGCGCCTCCTCGTGGGTCAGTCCGATGACGTCGAAGACCCGCTGCTGGACGTCGGAGCGGTGGATTCGGATCGAGCCGCTGGCGAGCTCGTTCCCGTTGCACACCAAGTCGTATGCGCGTGCCGGCACGTCCGAAGGGTCGGTGTCGAAGTCCGCCTCCCGGTCCACCGCAGGCGCGGTGAAGGGGTGGTGCACGGGCGTCCAGCCGCCTTCCGCGTCGGGCTCGAACATGGGCATGTCGGTGATCCAGAGGAACTCCCACCGCCCCGCTGGGATCGCGTCGATCTCCCGTGCAGCCGCGACGCGGAAGGCACCGAGCAGGTCCTGCGCCTCGCGGCGGGGACCCGCGGCGAAGAAGATGCCGTCACCGGGCGCGGCTCCTGCGGCCGCGGCCAGCCCGCTGCGCTCGGAGTCCGAGAGCGCGTTCAGGACCCCGCCGCGCAGGCTTCCGTCCGGCTCGACCAGCACGTACGCAAGGCCCTTGGCGCCCCGGCCCCGCGCCCACTCGTTCCAGCCGTCGAGCTGCTTGCGCGTCCAGGCGCCGGCGCCGGCGACCACCACTGCCCCCACGTACGGCTGCCCCGCGAAGATCCGTACCTCCGTGTCGGCGAAGAACGGCGAGAGGTCGGCCAGCTCCATGCCGAACCGCAGGTCGGGCTTGTCCGAGCCGAAGCGGTCCATCGCCTCGTCGAACCGCATCCGGCGGAACGGGACCGGCAGGTCCACGCCCGCGACCTCGGACCAGACCGCGGTGATGACGGCCTCGCCGACCGCGTACACGTCGTCCTCGTCCACGAAGGACATCTCGAAGTCGAGCTGGGTGAAGTCGGGCTGGCGATCGGCGCGGAAGTCCTCGTCACGAAAGCACCGGGCGATCTGGTAGTACCGCTCGAGCCCGGCCACCATCAGCAGCTGCTTGAACAGCTGGGGTGACTGGGGAAGGGCATACCAGTGCCCGGGCTGGAGCCGTACCGGCACCAGGAAGTCGCGTGCGCCCTCGGGCGTGGACCGGGTGAGGTACGGCGTCTCCACGTCGACGAAGCCGCGCTCGTCCATGACCCGGCGGATCACCCGGGTCGCGTGCGCGCGGATGCGCAGGGCCCGGGCGTTGTCGCGGCGCAGGTCCAGGTAGCGCCAGCGCAGACGCGCCTCCTCCCCCACGTCCACCGTCGGGTCGATCGGGAACGGCAGCGGAGCGCACGCCGAGAGCACCTCGACCGACGACGCAGCAACCTCGACGGATCCAGTGGGCAGGTCGGGATTCTCGTTGCCCGCCGGGCGTTCCCGGACCTCGCCGACCACCTTGATGCAGAACTCGTCGCGCAGGTCGCCCGCCGCCTCGTCGTGCAGGACGACCTGCACGATGCCGCTTGCGTCACGAAGGTCGACGAACGCCACCCCACCGTGATCGCGCCGGGTCGCCACCCAGCCGGCGAGCGTCACGGTCTGGCCGGCGTGCTCCGCGCGGAGCATGCCGGCCTCGTGCGTACGGATCACGAGAGCCTCTTTCGCATCTGGTCGGTCAGGTCGTCGAGCGGCAGCGCGACCTGCTCGCCGCTCGCCAGGTCCTTGCACTGCACGGTGCCCGCGTCCAGGTCGCGGTCGCCGAGGACGAGGGCATAGCGCGCGCCGGAACGGTCGGCGCCCTTCATGGCGCCCTTCAGACCGCGGTCGCCGTACGACACGTCGGTGGCGACGCCCGCTGTACGCAGGTCCGCGACGAGGCGCACCGAGCGCCGCCGGGCGGCGGCTCCGAGCGGCACGACGTAGACGTCGCAGCGCGCGTCGCCGGCGACGGTGACCCCCTCTGCCTCGAGGGCCAGCACTGTGCGGTCGACGCCGAGCGCCCAGCCGATGGACGGCAGCGGCGGCCCGCCGAGCGCCTGCGACAGCCCGTCGTAGCGGCCGCCGCCGCCGATCGCGGACTGCGCGCCGAGCCCGTCGTGGACGAACTCGAAAGCAGTACGCGTGTAGTAGTCCAGACCGCGGACCAGCCGGGGATCGTCGTCGAAGGGCACGCCCAGGTCGGTGAGCGCGGTGCGCACCGCGTCGTGGTGCGCCCGGCACGCATCGCACAGCACGTCGCCGATCAGGGGCGCGTCGGCCAGCTGGGCCTGGACGTCGGGGCGCTTGTCGTCCAGGACCCGCAGCGGGTTGATCTCGGCGCGGTGGCGTGTGTCCTCGTCGAGGTCGAGGCCGGCCAGGAACGCGGTGAGCCGCTGGCGGTAGACCGGGCGGCAGGTCGCGTCGCCGAGGGAGTTGAGCAACAGGCGTTGACCGGTGAGCCCGAGGCGTGCGAACCCCGTCGCCGCCAGCCACACGAGCTCGGCGTCGAGGGCGGGATCGTCGCTGCCGAGCGCCTCGGCGCCCACCTGGGCGAAGTGCCGGTAGCGACCCTTCTGCATCCGTTCGTAGCGGTAGTACGACCCGGCGTACCAGAGCTTCACCGGCAGCTGACCGTGCTCCAGGCCCGCCTCCAGGACTGCGCGCACGACGGGTGCGGTGCCCTCCGGCCGCAGCGTGATCGACCGGCCCCCGCGGTCGTCGAACGTGTACATCTCCTTGCTGACCACGTCGGTCGACTCGCCGACACCGCGGACGAACACCTCGGTGGACTCGAACGCGGGCGTCTCGACGTAGCCGTAGCCGGCGAGCCGTGGCCCGGCCGCGAGCGCCTCGCGAACCGCGAGGTGGGTCGAGGAAGCCGGAGGGATCAGGTCGTACGTGCCCCGGGGGGCACGGGGCGTCGTCACCGGGCGGCCTCCGCGCAGGACCGGAAGCTCACAGGCCGCGGCCCTTCGGGGCCGAACCGGGGGCGCCGGCGGTCGCAACGGCCTCGGCGAGGTACGGGTTCGCCGCCCGCTCGCGCGCGACGGTGGTCGCCGGCCCGTGCCCCGGCAGGACGACCGTCTCGTCGGCCATCGGCACGATGACCCGAACCAGCGAGCGGAGCATGTCGGGGTAGGAGCCGCCGGGCAGGTCGCAGCGACCGATCGAGTCGTAGAACAGGAAGTCACCGGAGAACAGCAGGGGTTCGCCGTCGGGTCCGCCGTTGCCGGTCCGGAAGGTGATGGAGCCGGGAGTGTGGCCGGGTGCGAACTGCACGTCCAGCCCGATCCCCACCAGGTCGAGGCCGCCCTCGGCGCCCAGCTCGCGGACGTCGTCCGGCTCGGTGAACTGCATCCCGGCGATCATCCGGCCCAGCTGTGAGCCGAGCGTCGCGCCGGGGTCGGAGAGCATCGCCCGGTCGTCCGGGTGGATGTACGCAGGGATGTCCCGGGCGCCGCAGACCGGCGCGACCGACCAGGTGTGGTCGAGATGCCCGTGCGTGAGCAGCACGGCCGCGGGGTGCAGCCGGTGCCGGGCCAGGACCTCCTCGAGGGGGCCGACCGCGTCCTGGCCGGGGTCGATCACGAGGCACTGCTCGCCCTCCGCCGCGGCGACGACGTAGCAGTTCGTCCCGAACGAACCCGCGGGGAAACCCCTGACCAGCACCGTCGTCCGCCTCTCGCTGTCGCCTGCCGTCCCGACGACAGGCTACCGGCGCCCCGCCGTCAGGCACCTCTCAGATTCGTCTGGAAGGATCTCCGCCCGACACGGACGAATGGGAGAAGGCGTGCCGGGACAGCGACGGGAACGCGAGAACGAGCGACTGCGCCGGGCGCGGCAGGAGCAGCGGCGGGCGCAACGGGCGGCCCGCCGCCGCCAGCAGTCGATCATCAGCGGGGGCGTCGTCGTCCTCGCGGTGATCGGCGTGATCATCGGGCTGGTGGTGTCGGGCTCGGGCGGCAAGAGCCATCCGGCCGCCGCCGGCAGCACCCCCGCGGCCAGCGGCACGGCGGCGACGTCTCCCAGCGCCTCGCCCACGGGTACGCCGGTCTGCGACTACGTCCCCGACAAGACGACGCAGACCAAGACCTCGCCCGGGCTGCCGCCGGACACGAAGGCGACCGGTGACCACACCGCCACGATCGTCTTCACCGAGGGCACGGTGAAGATCGCTTTGTCGCCGAAGGCGCCGTGCACGGTCAACTCGTTCGAGTTCCTGGCCAGCAAGCACTACTTCGACAACACGACCTGCCACCGCCTGACCACCAGCGGCATCTACGTGCTGCAGTGCGGCGACCCCACCGGTACGGGCAGCGGCGGCCCCGGCTACACCATCCCCGACGAGAACCTCACGGGGGCCACGTACCCCGCGGGCACCGTCGCGATGGCCAACACCGGCGCGGCGCACAGCGGCGGCAGCCAGTTCTTCCTCGTCTACAAGGACACCCAGCTGCCGCCGAAGTACACGCCGTTCGGGCACATCACGTCGGGGCTGGACGTGATCACCGGGATCGCCGCCAAGGGCACG
>DASVGV010000062.1:0-14795 GCA_036379355.1 Mycobacteriales bacterium
GCGGCCGGCCTGGGTGCCGGCCGCACGATCGTGGTGACCCCGCCGTCCCTGGCTCCCCGGCGCATCCCGCGATCGGCACTGCTGCTGCGGCCCGCGCCGTTGCCGGAGCCCACGGCAGCGCTGCCGATCTCCGTCCCGTACCCGGACCGGCCCCTCGTGTACGTCACGCTCGGCACGTTCTCGAACACGAACGTCGCGCTGTTCCGCCTGGTGCTCGCGGCGCTGGCCGACCTGCCGGTGTCCGTGCTCGTGACCGCGGGCCACGGCTTCGATCCGGACGCGCTCGGAGCCGTACCGGACAACGCCCTCGTCACCGACTTCGTCCCGCAGGCGGCGCTGCTGCCGCACTGCGCGGCCGTGGTCCATCACGCGGGTGCCGGAACGATGTTCGGCGTGCTCGCCCACGGTCTGCCGGCTGTCGCCCTGCCACAGAGCGCGGACAACTTCCTGCTGGCCGACCGGCTGGCGGCGAGTGGCGCTGCGGTCCGACTGCTGCCGGGCGCGGTGACCGTGCGGTCCGTCGAGGAAGCCACCCGAACGGTGCTGTCCGACCCGGCGACGCGGCAGGCGGCCATGCGGCTCGCGAGCGAGATCGCCGCGATGCCCGACGCGCCTGCGATCGCCGAGCGGTTGTGACGAGAGGTCAGGCAGTCAGCATCTGCTGGGCCCGCTGAAAGTCCGCCTTGCCCGAGGGGCTGCGCGGCACCTCAGCCTGCAGGACCCGCTTGGGTGCCTTGTACGCGGCGAGCCGCTCCTTCACGTGCGCGATGACCGCCGCCTCGTCGACCGGCTGGTCGGCTTGCACGATCGCCGTCACCGCCTGACCCCACTGGGGATCGGGAACCCCGACGACGATGGCGTCCTGGACCCCGGGGTAGGTCTTGAGTGCCTCCTCGACCTCCTCGACGAACACCTTCTCCCCCGCGGTGTTGATGCACATCGACCCGCGTCCGGAGACGTGCACGATGCCGTCCGCGTCGACGGTCGCGATGTCGCCGGACAGCAGCCAGCGCACCCCGTCGTACTCGACGATCGTCCGCGCCGTCTTCTCCGGGTCCTTGTAGTAGCCCTGCGGCAGGAAGTCGTGGACCGCGAGCATGCCGCTCTCCCCCGAACCAGGCGTTACCGGTGTCCCGTCGTCGCGCAGCACCTGGGTGCGCTCACCCACGGCGAACTGCGCCGTGCTGGCGGCCGAGTCGCCGGTGCTCACGCTGGCGGCCATGCCGACGGCCTCCGAGGAGGAGAACGCATCCGCGAGGACCAGGTGCGGGGCGTGCGCCAGGATCCGCTGCTTCACCGACTCGGTCCACATGGCACCCGACGACGTCACGCCCAGCAGCGACGAGAGATCCCACCGCCCCGGATGGGCGTCGAGGGCATCGGCCACGGGGCGCGCGAACGGGTCGCCCACGATCGCCCACGCGTTGACGTGTTCGCGCTCGGTGGTGTCGAGCAGCTCCTCCGCGTCGTACTTGTTGCTGGCGAGCAGCACCACCGTGCCACCGCCGAGCAGCGCGCTGTACGCGGTGAACAGGCCGGTCCCGTGCATGAGCGGGCAGGCGGGGGTGAGCTTCGGCGGCGGGTTACCTGCGTCGAGCAGCTGCCGCTCCCAGTCCGCCATGGTCTCCGGGACCGGCTCGCCGAGCATGGCCCGCATGCCGAGCCCGACCGACAGGAGCCGGATCACGTCGTCCTGGCGCCACATCACGGCCTTCGGCATCCCGGTGGTACCGCCGGTGTAGAGGAAGAACAGGTCGTCCGGACTGCGGTCCCAGGGAACGTGCGGACGGTCGGACGGCGCCGCGGCCCGTTCGTACGGCGTCGCCCAGTCGGGGCAGCCGGTTCCGGCGTCGTCGACGCACACCCACAGCCGTACACCCGGCAGGCGGTCGCGGATCTCGTTCACCAGGTCGGTGAAGGAGCTGCCGAACACGACGGCCTCGGCGTCGGCGTTGTCGAGGATGTAGTGCACCTCGCCGGCCCGGTACCGGTAGTTGACGTTGACCGGCACCAGGGAGGCCTTGAACGCCGCGAAGTAGGTCTCGAGATACTCCGGCTGCGAGTACAGGTACGCCGCCACCTTCGCGCCCTGCCGCAGGCCGGCATCGAGGAAGCTCGCCGCCAGCCCGCTCGCCGCCCGGTCGAAGTCCCGCCAGCTGCGGCGATCCTTCCCCCAGACCAGCGCTTCCTGATCCGGCCGCCGGTCCGCGACTCGCTCCCACAGATCCGCGTAGTTCCACACGTCCACCGTGTCCACCTCCGGGGCCCGAACCTACGGGAACCCGAATCCGGCCCGCGCCCGGCCCCGCTAGGGTCGAAAGGGAAGGAGTGCATCGCCAATGGCCGTCGCCGGTTTCTCCCACGTCAACCTCACCGTCAGCGATCTCGACCGCAGTCGGGCCTGGTACGCCCGCGCGGTGGGCTGGACCGAGCTGATGGCCGCACGCACCGACACGACGACGTACGCGGTCGGGCAGGTGCCGGGCGGCGCGATCCTCGTGCTCCGCACGCACGATGAGCCGGCGGCCGACGCGTTCGACCCGCGCCGCGTCGGCCTCGACCACGTGTCGTTCGCGGTCGCCTCGGTCGCGGACCTGAGCGAGCTCGAGCAGACACTGCAGTCGATGGGCGCGACGGTCAGCCCGATCGAGCAGACCCCCACCGCACATGTCCTGTCCTTCCGCGACTGCGACGGCATCGCGCTCGAGGCGTACCTGCCGCTGTGATCGCGCACCCGTGACCGCCGGCCGTTGACCGCGTCCGGCGCGGCGGCGTCCTCGCGGCCGCGGGAAGCGACCCTGCTCGTCGCCGCACTCGTCCTGACCGGGCTGTCGATGCGGACGGCGGTCACGAGCGTCGGCGCGGTGCTCGACAGCCTGCAGACCGGACTGCACCTGTCCAGCGGGGTCTCGAGCGTCGTGACCACCCTGCCGGTCATCTGCTTCGCGGTGCTGGGCGCGCTCGCCCCGAGGCTCGCGCGTCGGTTCGGCTCGCACCAGCTTCTCGTGATCGCTCTCGCGACCATGACCGTCGGCCTCGTGACGCGCGCGGCGGTCGGCTCCGGCTGGGCCTTCGTACTGCTGAGCATCCTGGCTCTGAGCGGCGGCGCGGTGGCGAACATCCTCATGCCGAGCCTGGTGAAGCGCCACTTTCCGGACCGGATCGGCCGCATGACGGCGGTGTACTCGACGGCGATGGCGGTCGGCATCACCGCGGCCGCCGGCCTGACGGTTCCGATCGGCTCGGCCGGCGACGGCTGGCGGACCGGACTGGCCTCGTGGGCGCTGCTGAGCCTGGTGGCGATCGCCCCGTGGTTGCCGACGCTGCGCAACGACCGGCCCGACCGCGCCGCCCCGGCACGCGTGGGTCACGCGGGCATGGGCCGCAGCCCGCTGGCATGGGCACTCATGCTGTTCTTCGCGTTCCAGTCCTTCCAGGCGTACGTCGCATTCGGCTGGTTCGCGAAGTTCTTCGACAGCCACGGAATCTCCGACAGCACGGCCGGCTGGCTGGTCGCCGTGCTCACGGCCATGCTCATTCCGGTGTCGCTGTTCGCGCCGGGCCTTACCGTGCGACACCCCCGCGCGGTCATCGTCGTACTCGGGGTCTGCGCCCTGGTCGCGTACGTCGGCATGCTGGTCGCTCCCGTCGGCGGCGACTGGGCGTGGATGGTGCTCGCGGGCCTCGGCGGGGGGATGTTTCCGGTGGCGCTGACACTCATCGGGCTGCGCGCCCGCGGGAGCGAGACGACGGCGCAGCTCTCCGCGTTCGTGCAGACCCGCGGGTACGTCCTGGCCGGGACCGGACCGTTGCTGTTCGGTGGCCTGCACGGCGCCAGCAGCAGCTGGACGCTGCCCATGGTCACGCTGCTGGTCGCCCTGGCCATCTGTGTCGTCGCGGGGTGGCTGGCAGCGGCGCCCCGGTTCGTCGACGACGACCTCCCGCACGCGGTCCGGGCGGACGCGTGACCTAAGGGACGAGGACGGCCCGTCCGCGCAGAGTCCGGGCGTGCATGCGCTCGTAGATCATGGGTGCGTTGTCGAACGTGAACGTCTCGGTCTCGACGGTGATGTCACCGCGCCGGGCCAGCGCGAGCACCTCGTGCAGCTCGGCAATGCTCCCCCAGTACGGCGCACGGACGCGCACGTCGTGCGGCAGGGTGAGGAACCCGACCGGGACTGCTCCGTCCGCCACGCCGATTACCGCGATCTCGCTCTGCGCGTGGACCATCTGCGCGGCGAGCCCACATGTCGCCGCCGTCCCGACAACGTCGAAGACGGCATCGGCCATCCGGCCGCCCGTGACCTTCCGTACGGCTTCAACGGCGCCGTCGTCGGACGCGAAGGCGTGGTGGGCGCCGACCTCCGCCGCGAACTCGAGCTTGTCCTTGCCGAGGTCCAGCGCGACGACCTGGCAGGTGGACAGGGCGCGCAGCATCTGGATGGCGAGATGGCCCAGGCCGCCCGCTCCGATCACCACAGCCGTGGTTCCTGGCACCAGCGCGGGAAGGACCGGCTTGATCGCGTGGTACGGGGTGAGGCCCGCGTCGGCGAGCGGCGCAGCAGCGACGGGATCCAGCCCGTCCAGCGGGACGAGGTGCCGTGCGTCGTCCACGAGCAGGTAGTCGGCCATGGCCCCGTGCGCACCGAGCCCCGGGGGGAAGATCCCGAGCTCGGCGGCGCGCTCGCAGTACTGCTCGTTCCCCGTCGCGCACGTGCGGCAACGGCCGCATCCCCACGCGCCGTAGACGATGGCCGCCTCGCCGACCTCGATGCCTCTGGCCGCGGGGCCGAGCGCGGTGACGACCCCCACGCCCTCGTGGCCGAGGGTGAGCGGAAGCGTGATGCCGGACGCGGCCAGCACCTCGCCGGGCAGGCTCATCACGAACTCGTCGGAATGGCAGGCGCCGGCGGCCAGCACCCTGAGCAGGACCTGCGCCCCCTGTGGCTCGGGCTCGGTGATCTCCTCGACCCTGGCCGGTTCTCCGACGGTGGTGTAGCGCAGTGCCCGCATGGCATGGCCTCCTCGTATGGCACCGGTGTCGGCGTACAGGATGCCGAACGTTCACCTGTCGGCGTTGACCACGTGTCCGCACACAGGTCGGCCGCAGCCGGACCACGGACCGCGCGGCGTTTGGATCTGACAAGGCGGGCAACGAGTTGCAGACACAGACCCTTCAGCGGAACGGGCAGCCCGCGCGGCCACCGCAGAAGGCCGCTCTGTCCCAGTGCGAGACCTGAGTACCAGGAAGGAGCCGACGGATGGCACAAGAGCTTGCAGGCAAGACAATCGCGTTCCTCGTCGCGAACGAAGGCGTTGAGCAGGTCGAGCTGACCGAACCGTGGCAGGCCGTGCGCGACGCCGGTGGGACGCCGCGACTGGTGGCTCCGGATGCCGGTGAGGTGCAGGCCTTTAACCATCTCGACAAGGGCGACGTGTTTCCGGTCGATGCCTCCCTGGAGGACAGCACCGACGCGAACTACGACGCGCTGGTGCTGCCCGGCGGCGTGGCGAACCCCGACCAGCTCCGCATGCAGTCGGACGCAGTCGCGTTCGTCAGGTCGTTCTTCGACACGGGGAAGCCGGTGGCGGTCATCTGCCACGGTCCCTGGACCCTCGTCGAGGCCGATGTCGTACGGGGCCGGAAGATCACCAGTTGGCCCAGTGTGCAGACCGACCTGCGGAACGCCGGAGCGGACTGGGTGGATGAGGAGGTCGTGGTCTGCACGAGTGGGCCGAACGTCCTGATTTCCTCACGGAAGCCCGACGACCTGAAGGCCTTCTGCGGCGAGCTGGTCAGCCGATTCGCCACCTGACCGGCCGGCCGGCGCCGCAGCGGAAGCGGCGCCGGCAACCCGGCGGCTGCTCACCTCCCGCGCCCCGGCGGCATGACCTGTTCGCTCGTGATGCTCACCTTTCCTCCCGGCGTCATGGCGATCAGCTGCTGGTGAATCGGCTCCAAGGTCTTGGCTTCGAGGGTGACGACCTGGAAGCTTGCCGGTCCGGTGATCTTCGAAAAGAGCTGGACCAGTGGTCCGGCGCTATGCCCACCCGTGCTCCCGCTGATGTACTCCGTGGTGGTGCCGCGATCGACCGGGTTTGTCGGTTGGTACTGCCTGCCGGTCAGGACAACGGTGAGGTCCGGGCACTGCGCCTCGGCCAGGGGGGTGCCGATGGACTGGTCGTGCATCTCGGCGACGAGTGGCTTCGTCGCCGCGCATGCGAGCTTCTCCGCGGCGCGCGTTATCCGCGCGTTGGCCTGCTCGGGCGTCTCACCCGCAAACGCGGGGTCGAGGACCTTGTCGTCATCGGTGCTGGCGAAGGGGATGAAGTCAGGAGCGTTGAAGCCGACGATCCGGACGCCCCCGATCTCGTGAATCTTGCCGTCGGCGATCGTGATGTCGGGGTAGGCCTTGGCCATGTTGCTGAACGTCGCGTAGTCGGGATCGTGGTGGCCGCGCGAGACGAGGATCGGGATCTTCCCGGACGCGTCGCGTAGCGCCGCGAGCTCGGACGTCTCCAAGCTGGTACCCGTGGCGGTCGTGTCACCGCCGATGACGATGATGTTGGCGCGCAGCATCTTGGCCGCCTGGCCGACGATGCGTGCCGGCCCGTCCTGGCCCTGGAAGTCGTCCGCGAACACGATCCGGACCTGTCCTTTCACCGGCGCGAGATCCTTCGTGCCGTAGAACTGTTGGAACTGCGTCGTGAACGTTGTGGACAGCGCGTTGTAGAAATGGCTCTCCGTGTCGAAGTAGTCCTTGATCTTCGGAACGATCGTGTCGATGAGGTTTCTCCCGGGACCGCTGATGCCCACTGACCCGAGGCCGATGGAGGCCAGGGCAGGGTCCGGCCTGATGACATGGACCGAGTTCGGCGCGAGGACCGTGATCGCCGACGGCACGATGAGTCCCAGAGCCGCGGCGGTCACGGACGCTGCGCCGACTGCTCGCGGGAACCGGCGGTCGGCATCGATCAGGGCTACGTGTCCCGGGGCCTGCGTGGTCAGGTCGTGGCGGCGCTTGACGACGTAGCAGCCCAGGGCGATCTCGGCGAGCAGCACCGAGATGAAGCCGGCCAGCCCGACGCCGAGGTAGTAGTTCTCCGTGACCCGCGCGATCGCTCGCTGGCTCGCCGTGCCGTCTTGAAAGTCACGAAGAATGGTCGTGACCTTGCTCGGGTCAAGCTGCCCGTTCCTTCCGGCAAGGTCAGCGTTGTTGTAGTCGAACCGGATGTTCGCGCCCAGCGTCTTCGCGCCGATGCGAATGTGGCTCCTTTCGTGAAACACGGCCGGGAGCGGAAACTCGACATTGATCGAGTCACTCCCGATATCCAACCGGCTTGTGACCACCGCGCCGGCGATCGTCCCCGGCACCCTGGCCGGCGGCGCCAGTTCCGTCGCCGCGACCGCCCCCGCCAGCGGCGCCGCAACGATCGCAGCCACGATCACCAGTCGCCGAGCAGCAGAGACGACCGTCCGGGCTCGCCTGCCGGCACCTGGCGCGCCCCAATCTCCCGCGCGACCCACGCCCGCCACCTACCCACCACCTGGGCGCGCTTACCAGGTTGGCGCGGGTCGTCGGCCGGCCGACCAGATGTGCCCTCAGCCCCGGGGGACGACGATGATCGTGGTATCGACCCGTGACGGAGTCTCGCCGCCCACCAGGTAGCCGGTATGTCCGTCCGGAGTGACGAACGCCGCGTCCGCAACCGGGTAGGGAAGCGAGCCGGCCGGCGCGAACGTCCGGGTCAGCGGGTTCCAGCGCAGCACGTCGGCGAAGACGGTGGCGCCGGTGCGCCCTCCGCTGGCGCCGCCGAACACGAACACGCTGCCCGCCAGGAGGAGGGCGCTCGCCTGGGTGCGCGGCGCGGGCAGGTGGCCCACCACTGTGGTGTTACCCGTGGCCGGGTCGACCTGCTGGACGATGTCGGTCGCGACACCGCCGGACTCGCCGCCGATCACAAGTACGCGCTGCGCCGTTCCCGATCCGGTAGCGACCACGGCGGGATACCGAACCGAGACGGCGAGCGTGCCGATGCGTTCGACGCGATCCGGTCCCGTGACCAGCAGGACCTGGCCGAGGGTGCGCCGGCCGTCGTAGCCCCCGACCAGGACAAGCCCACGGTCCGTCGCGGCTGCGACCACGTCGGAACTGGGAAAGGGGAGCCGTCCCACGATTCCCGTACCGGCGGCATCCGCCTGCTGGATCGCGGCCACCTCGGCGCTGTTACCGCCACCCAGCACCGTCGGAACCCCGGCCACCAGGCCGCCGGCGGCGTCGTGGACGGCAACCGGAAGTCGGGCCGGCACGGTGACCGAACCGGATCGGAGGTCGATGCGGATGACCGCGTTGGTCGACCGCTCGCCGTCGTGCAGGCCGCCCAAGACCTCGATCGACCCGGGCGCCGATGCGACGGCCACCGCACGCGACAGTGTCGCCGGGAGCCGGAACGGGGCGACGGACGCACTGATCTTCGTCGCCGCCGCCGGACCGTGCACCGTCTGCGACCCTGTCGTCTGCGTGCCCGGGCTGCGCGCCACCACGTCACTCCCGCCGCAGGCAGTCAGAACGAGCGCGGCGCCGACAACCACGCCAGCCGTCGCCGTCCTGTCTCGCGCGGACGCGAGGAGCGATCTCATTGTCAGAGCTTCGTCCACCACCTTGTCCAGGGTATCGGCCGACGCCGAGACTACTACTACATTTCGGTAGTAGTTGGATCCGGACTCCGCCCGCGCGAGGCATGCCCACACGGTCCATCCCGCAAGGTAGCGGCCGTCGGCGACGGCTCCGGGAGGCGTCCGCTACCGCATGATGCCGGTGTGGCCGGTCGAGTACCGGCCGGGCTGGGGCCAGACGCAGATGCCGTGCGGTTTGTTGGGTACGTGCATCTGGCGGACCGCGCCGGTGGTCGTGTTGAACGCGTACACGGCGGCGTTGTAACGCCCTGACAGCCACAGCGTCTGACCGTCCGGGCTGACGCCGCCCATGTCGGGGCTGCCACCGCCGGGGATACGCCAGACCGCGATGATCTTGTTGGTGGCGAAGTCGATGACGCTGACGCTGCCCGCACCCCGGTTGGACACGTACAGGTCCTTGGTGTTGCGGCTGACGTACAGGCCGTGCGCGTCCTTGCCGGTCTTGATGAACCCGACCTGGGTGAAGGTCTTGGCGCTGATCAGATGGACGCCGCCGAGGAACATGTCCGCGACGTAGAACGTCTTGCCGTCGGGGCTGAGCTTGACGTCCTGCGTCGAGGAGCCGGGCAGGGTGAGGTAGCCGGCCACCGTCTCGTTCCGAAGGTCGATCTTCACCATCTTGCCGCCGAACTCACACGAGAAGATCGCGAAACTGCCGTCCGCGGAGAAGTCGCCGTGATCGATGCCGGGACAGTTCACGACGAGGCGCTTTTGGAGCTGGAAGGTATGCGGATCGCGGAAGTCCAGGTGCTGGCGAGCCTCCGCCACGATGATGGCGTGCTTGCCGTCCGGGGTGAAGTACATGTTGTACGGGTCATCGACCGGGATGTTCGGACCGTCCGGTCTGCCGGTGAGGGGGTTGAACGGCGTCAGGCTGTTGGCAAGGTCGTTCGTCGAGTACAGCGTCTTCAGATCCCACGAAGGGACCACATGCTGCGGATCGAGACCCGTCGTGTAGTGAGCGATGATCTTCATCTTGATCGGGTCCACCACGTCCACGCCGTTGCCGGCCGACTCGGGCACGTAGAGCAGGTACGGTGCCTTCCCGGCAGCCGGCGCCAACATTCCAGCCTGGTCGTGCGCGTAGATGTTGACGGTAGGGCCGCCCGTTGAGGGCGCGGTCGTGTGGGGTGCGGCCGCGGTGGATGCGTGAGAGGTCGCGGCCGGATGCCCCCCTCCGCATCCGGCTACCAGCAGCACGAGGACTGTCGGCAGCATCCAACGACGGATGCGAACACGCTGGAAAGCAAAGGGATTCAGCGATGACAGACGCACGACAGGCGACTCTAACGTCTCGAGCACGTCCTTCCTGGCGGGGGCATCTGATCGGCCCGGCCGTCGTTGCGGGGGCTGTGGCGGTGTGCGCGCTCCTGGACATGTGGCTGTCTGGTCGGGCGGCGACAGGAAGGGACACCGCCGAGCAACTGGCGCCCCTCTACTCGTACATCGGCGTCGGCCCGACCTACATCCTCGCCCGGGCCGCGGGCATGACAGCCCTGGTGACGGCGTGGCTCGCGGTCGCTGCCGGCTTGTGGGGAGCTCGTCCGCTGCGAGCGGGCGTCCATGCGCCCAGCCGGCTGCCAGGGGCGCACCGCGCGCTCAGCCTTGTCACGATCGCGCTGGTCGCCGCGCACGCCACGGTCCCGTACCATGGCGTCTTTCCCCCCCTCGGCGGGTGGTCGACGGCCACCGTCCCGTTCGCCCAGCCGTACGCGTGGGGGACGACGGCACAGTGGGGCGAGTCGGCCGGGATCATCGCGGTATACCTGATGGTGCTGCTCGGGCCCACGTACTACCTGGCCCGCCGCTGGCGGCACGGATGGCGCACCGCGCATCGCGTCGCCCTCGCCACCTACCTGCTGGCAGTAGCGCACACCCTGGTACTCGGCAGCGACTTTCTCGTCGCCGGCCACCTACGGACGATCCTCATCGGCGCGCAGATCCCACTGCTGATCCTGCTTGCCCGACGCGTACCGCGGCGTGCCGCCTTCGCGGTCTGGACAGGCGCCGTCGGCGTCGCCGCAATCACCATCGTCGGAGCGTTGGGGTCCGGACTGGGGGGCTTCCCGCTCCAGGGCGCCGGCTGAGCGACCCAACCGCGCGGCGAGCAGCTCGACGCGGATCCGGTCACTGCGCCCCAACAAGGCTGGCCTGGGGCTGGGTGGCCAGTGGGCCTATCCTGCGGTCGAGTGGTACGACGTCCTGGGTCGCGGGCCGGGTGAAGCACGATGAAGCTGTCTGAACGCGAGCAGCGGATACTCGACGAGCTGGACCACGGCCTTGCCCGCACCGATCCCGAGCTTTCCGACTTGTTCGCGCGTGTGCCTGTCCAGGGACTGAGCTTCACCGACCCGAGGCTTGCGGACCTGTACACCCGGCTGTTCGGAGGGCCGCAGCGCGCACGGCACCCGTGGCTCACCCGCATGGCCGCGCGTCGACCCCGGTTCTGGACGCGGCAAGGCGCCGCGATCGCCGACCCTGCCGTGAACCCCGAGGACGCGGCCGACTGACGCGATACGCGGGGATGAGTCCGTGTGAGGGGTCTGCACCATCTGCACTCGCTACGACAACGGATCCGCCGGAGGGAGTGTCGTGCATGTTGTGACGGACGACTTCCACGAGTACGCCACCCGACGGGCGGAGCCTCTACATAGGGCTGCATACCTGCTGTGCGGGGACTGGCATCTGGCCGATGACCTCGTGCAGGAGGCGCTGGTGAAGACCTTCCGTCACTGGAACCGGGTCCGGCGCACCGACAACCCTGACGCCTACGTCCGTCGGATCTTGGTCAACGAGGCCAACCGGCATTGGCGCCGGAACCGCCTCCGACCCGGGCCGGCCGCCTACCCGGCGGACGAGCCGGCAACTGCCGACGGGGTCGGGCTGGTCAACGACCGGCTCGCACTCCTGCAGGCGCTTCAGCGCCTCGCACCGCGCCAGCGGGCGACAGTCGTCCTGCGCTTCTTCGAGGGGCTGTCCGAGCGGGAGACCGCCGATGCCCTCGGATGCAGCGAGGGCACCGTCAAGAGCCAGACCTCACGCGCGCTGCGCACACTGTCCACCTTCTTCGAGCTCGAGGAGATTGCGCGATGAGCACCCAGATGGAGGAGCGGCTCGCCGCCGCCCTGCACGACCTGACCGGCGACCACCCGTACGTGCCCGACTTCGACGTGATCGCGCGTCGCGCCCGGCGCTCGGCGCGCCGCGAAGTGCTTGTCCGCGGCGGCGCCAGTGTCAGTGCCCTAGCGGTCGCCGCCGCGGCAATCGGGCTCGCCACGGCGGGTGGTGGTTCGGCCGGGCCGGTGCCGCCGGTTCCAGCGGACCGGCTCGATCAGCTCGCGGTGACACTGGCCGCGGACCCGGCACCGGCAGGGGACGCCACCGAGGTGGTGCGCACCACGTCGTACCCGGGACAGAGCCCCACCCGCGGCGCGGACCTCTACGCCGACGACGGCCGCTACTTCTACTCCCAGGACCCTGCGGGCCTTGCCGCCGAAGTACGCAGCGACGACAACGTCGCCAACGGCGTCTTCGGCCGCGAGGTATCGATCGCCAAGCGTGCGGCAGCAGGCAGCGACGCCGACACCGCAGCCCGCCAGATGGCGGCCGCGGCCCTCGATCCCGGCACCGCTTCCACCTTCGTGCCCTCTCCACCCTCCGTGCCGCTGCCCCCAGGCTTGTCCGGTGCGCAGGCGAAGGCCTACCTCCTCGCGCACGCGCCGAGCGGTCCCGTCGTCGTCGACGACAACGACATCTGGGTCAACGCGCTCGACGCACTCGTCGCTGGCGCCGGACAGCCCCAGGTGCGGGCCGGCGTACTGCGCATCCTGTCGACCCTGCCGGGCATCACGGTCACCGACACAACGACAGAAGGAATCCCGACGGTGACGATCTCGGCAACAGGCACGCCCGACACCGCCGGCGGCTACCGGGAGACCCTCGTCATCGGGGCCGCCAACGCCCTGCCGCTGGCCTTCACCGGCGGCAACGTCGGCGCGGCCCCGAGCGTGACCGTCACCTACCACGTGTCACGCGTGACCCTCGCCGACCTTCACTGACCCCGACCGGCGGCTACACCGCACGTGCTGGCGCCTGGGCATCAGCGTCCACGTCGAGCACTGCTACGGCGTCATCACCACAGCAGGATCGAGGAGCACAGTGCTCAAGGCTAGAGCTGCTCGCGTACGCCGGCCTCGCGTTCGACGAGGGGCACTTCCCGGGTGAGGGAGGAGGTGAACACTGCGGCGGCTTGGTCGCGTCGCAAGATAACCGGCAACTTCCGGTGCCTCTCGTCCTCGAGCTCGAAGGCGCCGGCGGCGACGATCGCCACTGCGAAGAGCGCGATCCGAGCCAGCCGGATGCGGTCTTCCATGCGACGCCGGCGTGCATCTCGTACGCCCCGGTGGTGAAGAACCTGGCCGCTGCCGTGGCGAGCACGATGCTGGCGAGCAGCTTCGTCTGCAGGGAGGCGGCGATGGGCACGAACAGGGAGGTGCCCGCGGCGAGCAGGAGCATGCCGAATGCCGCGCTGCGGGCGGTCGGTGAGGGGGCGTGCAGGAACACGAGCGCGGTCGCAAGCCACGTGCCGGCGAGGATTCCGACGCCGGTCGCGGCGACGGGATCGCGGGCGAGGAAGCCGAAGATCGTCGCGATCAGCTGAAGTCCTACCGGGAAGGCGAGCAGCACCCAGCCGACCATCGGCTTCTCGGCGATCGGGACCCAGCCGAGCTGTAGGGCGCTGACGGTGAGTGTGGCGACGGCGAGTCCTGCGAAACCCAGCGGCAGCGGGGTTGCGAGGGGGCGCAGGAAGACCCTAACGGGCGGCTCGGCGAAGGCGTCGCGGTCCCTGTGATCGGTTGCTCCATCGTGCACAGGCGGGCCTTGCCCGGCATGGGCCCGACTACACGTGCGGCCGCGCTCGACGCGACGACTGCGGTCCGCCGTGCTCCATCGCGTCCACGTCCGGGTCGGCATCGCCGATGCTCGGTTGTCGGAACGTTCCCCGGGGAACGGCCGCAGCGACAAGGCCTGCTCGGTATCGCGAGGTGTACGTGTCCGTGTCCAACAGTTCGGCGGGGATCTCCCGTGTCCTGCTGGCGGCGCTGGTGGACGCGACGCTGGACCTGCCGGTTCTGCGCCGGTTGGCCCGCTTCTACCGGCATCTCGGATTCAACGTGCCGCGGTTCACGACGGCCGTCGGCGTCGGTGCGCTGCTGGGGATCGCAGCGGTGCGCCTGTTCCTGCTCGCCGCCCACAGCCAGCCGGGCTATCTCGCTGCCTACTTCGGGTTGATCGGCGCGGCTGCCTGCGTGGCCTGCGCCGCCATGCTCGTCGGACGCCGGCCGGCTCTCGTGCGGATCGGCTGGGCGCTCGGCAGCCTCGTGGCGCTCGCATCGCTGCTGATGTACGTCGTCAGTCGCACGCTGGGCCTGCCGGACCTGCCGCAGGCGGTCGGACGCTGGGCGTACCCGCCGGGGACGTTCGCCATGGCGCTGTCGGCGCTGTTCCTCGCCATCCACGGCAGCGTGTTGACGGGGATGAACGTGGCATACCCGGATCGGCAGCCATGGCATGACTGACGTGACGAGCCGCCACTGGGGCCGCGGGAGGTACGTGTGACGACGCTGGACTACCCGGTCTGGCTGCGGGTGGAGCACTGGATCAACCTGCTGTTCGTGACGCTACTGATCCGCAGTGGGATCGAGATCCTGGCTACCCACCCACGGCTCTATCGGCGCAACGACAGCAAGCCCGGAACCGAGTTCGCGCGCTTCACGACGAAGACGATGCCGACCGACAAGCTCTACGACACGCTGGATGAGGAGGAGTCCTACTCCTCGATCGTCGCGCTGCCCGGGCACGGCAAGCTGGGTATGGGTCGGCACTGGCACTTCCTGAGCCTGCTCGGCTGGATCGGTACCGGGCTCGCTTACTACATCCTGCTGTTCGCGACCGGCCAGTGGCACCGCTACATCCCGTACTCGTGGAAGATCTTTCCCGAGGCATGGGACGACATTCTCACGTACCTGTCGTTCCAGCTGCCGCCGCTGTTGCCGGGGCAGCCGCTCGACGCGCTGCAGAAGCTGGTCTACGCGTC
>DASVGV010000063.1:0-5713 GCA_036379355.1 Mycobacteriales bacterium
CTGGGCGAGGACCTGCCGGTGTCCTGGCACAGCCGGGACGAGCGCTACGGCGAGAAGCTCGCTACGCCGGACACCAGCGTGGGCGACCTGATCGGCGACATCGACCCGGTCAAGGTCGCCGAGGGACGCACGCTCGGCGACCCGGAGACCATTCACTACGGGCTGGTGCCGCGGACCAACCGCGGCGTGTTCTCCCTGAACGAGCTTCCTGACCTCGCCGAGCGGATCCAGGTGTCGCTGCTGAACGTGCTGGAGGAGCGTGACATCGCGGTGCGCGGCTACGCGCTGCGGCTGCCGCTGGACCTGGTCCTCGTGGCGAGCGCGAACCCCGAGGACTACACCAACCGCGGCCGGATCATCACGCCGCTGAAGGACCGCTTCGGCGCGGAGATCCGCACCCACTACCCGTTGCGACTCGACGACGAGATCCGCCTGGTACGCCAGGAGGCCCAGCTGTCCTGGGACGGTGAGCTCGGGCACCCGGTCCTGCCCGACCACCTCGTCGAGACCGTCGCCCGGTTCACCCGGCTGGTCCGCGAGTCGCCGTCGATCGACGCCCGCTCCGGTGTCTCGGCGCGGTTCGCCGTCGCCGCCGCCGAGACCGTTGCCGCGAGCGCCGTGCGCCGGGCCGCGATCACCGGTGAGACCGACCCGGTCGCCCGCATCTGCGACCTGGCCAGCATCGTCCCGGCCGTCCGCGGCAAGGTCGAGTTCGACCAGCTCGAGGAGGGGCGCGAGGCCGAGCTGCTGGCGCACCTGCTGCGACGGGCGACGTCGGACACGTTCCGGGCACGCCTGGCCGGCACCGACCTGTCCGGGCTGCAGGCCCGCTTCGACGAGGGCATCACCGTCGAGACCGGCGACCTCGTCCCCGCCGCGGCGCTGCTCGCCGCCGTCGGACCGGTTCCCGGCCTCGCACAGCTGCTGGCCAAGCTCGGGGTCGAGGAGGAGTCGCCCGGTCTCGCCGCCGCGTCCCTGGAGTTCGCACTCGAGGGTCTCTACCTCCAGCGGCGGCTCGCCAAGGAAGAGCTCCCGGACCGGACCGTCTATGGCGGATAGCCGCTACGCCGCGTACGACGACGGGCCCGACCCGCTCGCGCCGCCGTTCGACCTGGGCGGGGCTCTCGACGAGATCGGCGAGGACGTCCTCGCCGGCGCGACACCGCGCCAGGCACTGGAAGCCTTGCTGCGCAGGGGTTCTCGCGATCGGGCCGGGCTCGACGACCTGCTGCGGCGGATCCGCGAGCGGCAGCGCGAGCTGCGCCAGCGCGGCCGCCTGGACGGCACCCTCGAACGCGTCAAGGAGCTGCTCGACGAGGCGCTGGAGACCGAGAAGCGCGCGCTGTTCCCGATTCCGGACGACTCGGCCCGCCTCGCCGAGGCCGAGCTCGACACCCTGCCGAACGACCCGGCCCGTGCCGTCCGGCAGCTGGCCGACTACGCGTGGCGCAGCCCGGAGGCCCGCGAGAAGTACGAGGAGATCCAGGACCTGCTGCGCCGCGAGGTCCTCGACAGCCAGTTCCGGGGCATGAAGGAGGCGATGCAGAACGCGTCGCCCGAGGACATGCAGGCCGTCAAGGACATGCTCCACGACCTGAACGAGATGCTCGAGGCGGACGCGCGCGGCGAGGACACCGACCAGCAGTTCGCCGACTTCATGGCCAAGCACGGCCAGTTCTTCCCGGAGAACCCGCAGTCGCTCGAGGAGCTGACCGACGCCCTGGCCCGGCGGGCCGCCGCCGCCGAACGGCTCCTGCAGTCGCTCTCGCCCGAGCAGCGCCAGGAGCTGGCCGACCTCATGGCGGCCGCGATGGAGGACATGGGCCTCGCCGCCGAGATGTCCCGGCTCCAGTCCGCACTTCAGCAGGCCCGTCCCGACCTCGACTGGGGGCAGGGCCGCCGCGGCCGTCAGCGCGGCCAGCAGATGTCCGGCGACGAGGGCCTCGGGCTCGGGGACGCGACCACCGCCCTCGAGGAGATGGCGCAGCTCGACGAGCTGGCCGCCGCCCTCAGCCAGGACTACCCGGGCGCGTCGCTGGAGGACGTCGACCCCGAGGCGGTACGCCAGGCGCTCGGCCGCCGCGCGGTCGATGACCTACGCGCGCTCCAGCAGGTCGAGCGCGAGCTCGAACGGCAGGGGTACGTCGAGCGGACCGGCGGGCGGATGGACCTCACGCCGCGGGCGGTCCGACGCATCGGCCAGTCGGCCCTCGCCCGGATCTTCCGCAACCTCGACGCCCGCGGCCGCGGCGCGCACGACGTGCACGACGCGGGCGCCGCCGGCGAGCGCACCGGCACCACCCGGCCGTGGCAGTTCGGCGACGAGCAGCCGATCGACGTCGTGCGCACCGTCCGCAACGCGGTCCTGCGCGGCGGTCCGGGACCGGTGTCACTCCAGGTCGACGACTTCGAGGTCGTGGAGACCGAGCGGCGCACCGCCGCCGCGGTCTGCCTGCTCGTGGACCTGTCGTACTCGATGGCCCTGCGGGGCACGTGGTCGGCGGCCAAGACCACGGCACTCGCCCTGCACTCGCTGGTGTCGACGATGTACCCGCAGGACGCCGTGACGATCATCGGCTTCAGCGACTACGCCCGCGAGATCAAGCCGGCAGAGTTGCCCAGCCTCGACGTCCGGATGGTGCAGGGGACCAACCTCCAGCACGCGCTGATGATCGCCAGCCGGCACCTGGCCAAGCACCCGGACCACGAGCCGGTCGTGATGGTGGTGACCGACGGTGAGCCGACGGCGCACCTGCAGCGCGACGGCACGCCGTACTTCTCCTGGCCGCCGGAACCGGAGACCCTCGCGCTGACGCTGGCCGAGGTCGACAAGATGACCAAGCGCGGGGCCACGATCAACATCTTCATGCTCGACGACGACCCGTCGTTGGTGGAGTTCGTCGAGTCGATCGGCCGGCGCAACGGCGGCCGCGTGTTCACGACCTCGGAGGACTCGCTCGGCCAGTACGTCGTGCGGGACTTCCTGCGGACCCGGAGCAAGGTCCGCGCCCGCTGACCCCGAGGCGTCAGGCCCACCGGCCGCGGCGCAGCCACAGCGCACGCAACCCGCAGGTGAGTACGAGGAAACCTCCCAGAAGCAGGCACGCCAGGCCGGACCACTCCATGTCGCTCCAGCCGGCCGGACAGGCGTCCACCCCCGGCTGGCTCAGCTGGTCCAGGGTCGGGTGGAAGGCGGCGCTGCCGCAGCCGGAACCCGCCGGGCCAGAGGGTGCCAACCAGAAGTAGCCGCTGGCGCCCAGCACCAGCAGGCCGAGCGCGACCCCGGTCAGCAGGCCACGGAACCGGCGCACGACAACACCGTACGCAGCCGCGAGCACCCGGACCGGTTGCCCGCCTCGGCTAGGTTCGGGCGGCATGACCATCCAGCACCTCGTCGTGTCCCTGCACGTGGTCGCCGCGGTGTTCGTGCTGGGGCCGCTGATGTTCGCGATCTCGGCAACACCCCGCGCGATCCGGTCCGGCGGCGCGGCGACCTTGCGGTTCCTGGTCGCCACCACGCGGGTCTACGCGTACGGGTCGATCATCGTGCTGCTGCTCGGCCTCGGCGCCGTCCGGTCGAAGTACCACATGTCGTACGGGCAGACCTGGGTGTGGGTGTCGATCGTCCTGTTCGTCGTCGCGTTCGGGCTGATCACCGGGGTGGTGCTGCCCGCACAGCGCCGGGCGCTGCGTCTGCTGGACGAGGGCGCGTCGGCGACCGACCAGCTGCCGGCGATCGGCGCAGGCGCGGGGATCGCCTCGGTGCTGATCGCGGTCATCGTGTTCCTGATGATCTACCAGCCCGGGCGCTGACCGCGCGCTCCCGGTTCTGCCGGCCGCGCCGCCGGAGCAGGGCGCGCTCGCTCTCGTTCCGGGTGAGCGCCGCCGCGTCGTCGAACGCCACTGCCGCCGCCTCGTGCCGGCCGGCCCGTTCCAGCAGGTCGCCGCGGACGCTCGGCAACAGCGGGGAGCCGGCAAGCGCGGCGTCGTCGAGCCCGTGCAGGACGGCGAGCCCGGCGTCCGCGCCGAAGGCCCGGCCGTACGCGACCGCGCGGTTGACCTCGACGACCGGCCCGGGGGCAGCCCCCGCCAGCAGGTCGTACCGGCGCGCGATCGCCGGCCAGTCGGTGTCCTCGGCACGCCGGGCGCGCGCATGCTCGGCGGCGATCGCAGCCTGCAGGACGTACGTGCCCACCGGTCGGCCCCGTGCGGCGAGCGTCTCGGCCCGGCGGAGCGCAGCCAGCCCGCGCCGGATGAGCAGCGGGTCCCAGGCCGTCCGGTCCTGGTCCTCGAGCAGCACGGGTGCGCCGTGCTCGTCGAGCCGGGCAGCCAGGCGGGACGCCTGGATCTCGAGCAACGCCTGGAGGCCGAGGACGTCCGGCTCGTCGGGGACCAGCGCGGTCAGCATCCGGGCCAGGCGAATCGCCTCGTGCGCGAGGTCCGGACGCATCCAGTCCTCGCCGGCGGTGGCGGCGTACCCCTCGTTGAAGATCAGGTAGATCACGGCGAGCACGTCGTCGAGGCGGTCGAGCCGGTCCCGGCCCGTCGGCACCTCGAACGACGCTCGCGCCTCGGTGAGAGTCCGCTTGGCCCGCGAGATCCGCTGGCCCATGGCGGTTTCGGTCGCCAGGAAGCCGCGCGCGATCTCGCTCGTCGTCAGCCCGCCGACCAGCCGGAGGGTGAGCGCCGCCCGCGACCCGGGACTCAACGAGGGGTGGCAGCACAGGAAGACGAGGCGCAGCACGTCGTCCTCGATGAGGTCTACCTGCTCGTCCAGGTCGGGCATCCGCTCCTCCTCGGCCTGCTGCCGGTGACCGAGCTCGTCGGTCCGGCGGCGGAGGGTGTCGGCGCGGCGGACCTGGTCGACCCCGCGGCGCTTGGCGACGCTCATCAGCCAGGCGGCCGGGTTGGCCGGGATGCCGCCGCGCGGCCACTGCTCGAGGGCGGCCACGAGGGCGTCCTGGGCCAGGTCCTCGGCGAGCTGCACGTCGCGCGTCATCCGGGTGAGGGCACCGACGAGGCGGGCCGACTCGTCCCGCCACGCCGCCGTGATCGCGTCGGCGGTGGGGTCGGCGGCCACCGCGGCAGCGTAGTGACCGGCCAGGTCGGCGGCCGCCTTCGCGGGACCGCCGACCCGACCGGCGAGTGTCAGGCGTCGGCCGCCTGCGGCGGCCCGTCGGAGATCTGGCGCATGGTCACGACCATCGAGCAGCCGGGCCAGTGCTTGACGTGCAGGTCGGCGAACTCCTGCGCGCCGGCAACGGCCTCCTCGACGGTGTCGTACTGGAAGATCGACCAGCCGCCGACGACCTCCTTGGCCTCGGCGTACGGGCCGTCGACCCGCGAGGCCGCACCGTCACGGATCACGAAGTTGACCGCGTCCTCGGTGCCGTACAGGCCGCCGCCGTCGAGGAACACACCCTTGGCGACCTGCTCGCCCACGTAGACGTCCATCGCGTCCATCAGCGCCTGCGGCGGCATCCCCCCGCCTTCTTCCATCCTCACCAGTCCCATGAAGCGCGGCATGTCGTTCGGTCCTTCCGGTTGGCGGAGTGCTCTGTCGCACGTACGTCGATCGGGGGTAGGGCTATTCGACATCGCGCTGTGGGCATTGCGCTTTCGGCACCGTCGCGGCGACGAAATCTGGGCGGCCGGTCAGTCCGAAGGGATCTGGGCCATCCGCGCGAGCGGACCGGCCGACGCGAGTGTCCTG
>DASVGV010000064.1:0-11204 GCA_036379355.1 Mycobacteriales bacterium
GTCTTGAGTGCGATCACGCGCCTGTCGCTGTTTGGCGGTCAGTCGGGCCTCGGTCGCGTCGAGGATGTCGTCGTGGGTGTCGTACGGGGCGAGCCGGACCCGCAGTTCCAGGTCCACGGCGGCCAGGATGCGGCACAGTACCGGCCACGACGGTTGCCGTGAACCTGATTCGATCTTCGCGATCGTCGTGTGCGGGACGCCGGCGGCCGCGGCAAGCTCACGCTGGGTCAGGTGCTTATCTTGACGGGCAAGCTTCAGCATCGTGCCGGCGAAGCCCTCGACTGCCCGGGCCGTCGTCGGCCCCATCGTCGCCATAGCCGTATGCTACCCGATCAGGTATCGGCCTCGCTCGCGCAGCGCCTGGGTCTGCCTCGAGCGGACATCCCAGGTACAGCTGGCCTAGCCCGTGAGTCCGTCCGGCTGCTTCCAGCGCGCACACGCAACCCGGAGGGGGTCGGCCGGGACTGCCGGTGCTCGCCGAGCTCGTCGAGCTCTGCCGGTGTCGGCTGTGACGGGCCGTCGGCGATGATGCGCGGGTGGCTGGCGGTGACCTGGACGGGGTGGCGCGTGACCTGGACGCGGCCAGGTCGGCCCGGACGTGGGACCCTGCCAGGTACGCCGCCGCGTTGGAGCGGGCGATCGGTGCGTTCGAGGAGGACGCGGCGGCTGCCGGGGAGGTCTTCGAGCTGGCCGAGCTGTACGACGAGCTGTGGCCGGAGTACGAGTCCCTGGGCCGGGTCGAGGATGCGCTGGCCGCGGCCGACGCGGCGGTGGCGGCGGGGTTGCGGTCGGCGCCGGACCCGCGGTGTCTGCGCGCGGAGATTCTGATGCGCGCCGGCCGGATCGCCGAGGCCGAGCCGATCTGGGCGGCGGTCCGCGCCGACACGCCGGATGACGTGTGGCTCTACAACAACGCCGGCATCGAGTACGCCGCCGCCGGCGAGCACGAGACCGCCCTCGCGTGGCTGACCCACGGTCTTCGCCTCGCGATGGAGGGCGGTGACCCGGAACGGCTGGTCGACCAGCTGGCCGACTTCCGCCGGGCCAGCCTGGCCGCGCTCGGTCGCCAGGGCGACGACGAGTTGCAGCAGCGAGCCGCCGACTTCCTCGAGCAGCAGCAGCACGATGCGGAGGTGCGGCGGGCGGCCGTGGCCGCGTGGCGCGCAGAACGGGAGCGCGGCCACCGACCATCCACGGTGGTCGCGTGGGTGTGGCTGCCCGCCGAGGAGTACGACGCCGGACTGGACGCCTGGCCGGACCTGGGCGAGGACGAGCTGGTCAACGGCCCCGAGGGCCGGCTCCCGCACGCCGACTACTGCCGCGAGCTGCAGCAGCGGCTCGTCGAGGCCGCCGACGCCGGGATCAGCCGGACCTGGATCGCGCCGGTACGGGTCGAGGCGTTCGCGTCCTGGTGCGCCGAGCACGGAGAGACAGTCGGCGCCGAGGCGCGCGCCGCGTACGCCGCGGACCTGGCCCACCGCCGTGACCCGACGCTGGTCGCGTGGCCGCCGCCGCGTAACGGCCCGTGCTGGTGCGGTTCGGGCCGCAAGTACAAGAAGTGCTGCGCGGCGCCGCGATGAGGACGGCCCGGCTGCAGGTCACCCTGAGGTACGTCGAGCCGCCGGTCGTGCGGCTGGTCGACGTGCCCGCCGCCGCGACGCTGCCGGAGGTGCACAACCTGCTGCAGGCCGCGTTCGGCTGGTGGGACTACCACCTGCACCAGTTCCTCGCCGCCGACGGCGTCACCTACGGCATGGTCATCCCGGGCGAGGAGCCCTGGCCCGAGGACATGCGCGACGAGACCCGCGGATCGCTGCGCGACCTGGGCAGCCGGTTCACCTACTCCTACGACTTCGGCGACGGCTGGGAGCACGACGCCGTGGTCCTCGGCCCCGGCGGCAACGAGCCGGGATGCGCCGACGGACAGGGCATCTGCCCACCGGAGGACTGCGGCGGACCCGGCGGGTACACCGAGATGCTCGCGACCCTCGCCGATCCCATCGACGACGAGCACGACGAGATGAGCGAGTGGGTCGGCGGCCGGCTGCGCCCGTTCGACCGCGACCACGTGGACGGGTACGTCAACGCGATGGCCGGGGCCGTGCCCGCGACCGTACGACTCTTGTTGGAGCTGGTCGGCGACGGCGTCCGGCTCACGCCCACCGGACGACTTCCCCGCACCCTCGTCCACGCGGTCCAGCAGCACCATCCCGGCTGGCACCTGACCGGACGGCCGGCCGCCACCGAGGACGACCTGTGGCCGCTCGCCGTCCTGCACCACCTGCTGCGCCGGGTCGGGCTGCTGCGGCGGCGCGGCGGCGTGCTCGCGCCGACCAAGGCCGCCGCCGACGACCTGCAGGTCGTGCGCCGGCTGCGCGCCGACTTCGACCCGCATGACTTCACCACCAGCCTCGTCGAGATCACCGCCGCGGTCCTCGCCATCCGCGGACCACGGCACAGCCAGCGTCTCGGGGAGCTGGTCATGCCGGAGCTCGGTCACGGCTGGTCGATCGACGGCCGGCCCCTCACCGAACGCGACGTGCAGCGCAACATCCACCAGCTGGCCCCGACCATGCAGGCCCTCGACCTCATCGACGCCACCGGCCCCACTTGGCCCGCCGGCCCCTCCGCCCGCACCCTCCTGCCCGGCGCCACCCTGCGCGCCGACGTCTGGACCCGCGAGCGGCAGTCGAACGGCCGTTGACCGCTTCGCCTGGGTACTTGCACGGGCGGCGACCGCCGCTGCTACGGCCGAGTCATGCTCGACAGACCCCGTGCCTTGCTCGACGCGCTGGAGAGTCTCCCGCTGACCAGCTGGCATGGCCGGGTCTGGCGGCACATGTTCAACGACTACGCCCCAGACACGAATCAACACCTCCGGTGCCCTATGTGGCGGCGACGAGTTGGGCACTGACTCGTGTGTCAAACTCGGATGTCACGGTGTCGCCAACACGGCTGACCGTGATGATCTGAGCGTGTCTGGTGTCCTTCGTATGTCTTCGGCCCGTACGCATGGCCTGCCACCGGCGAACCATGATGGCGATTTCGTATGTCTGTTTCGTATGTCTGCGGAGCCCAATAGAGGCATCGTGGTGCGGTCCATGAGCCGCGTACAATAGAGCAGATGAGCAACCGCCTCGCGGCCGCGACGAGCCCGTATCTCCTGCAGCACAAGGACAATCCGGTCGACTGGTGGCAGTGGGGCGACGATGCTTTCGCTGAGGCCCGACGCCTCGATAAACCGATTCTATTAAGCGTCGGATATTCAAGTTGCCATTGGTGCCACGTGATGGCGCACGAGTCGTTCGAGTCACCGGAGATCGCGCGGCTCGTCAACGACGGCTGGGTCGCGATCAAGGTGGACCGTGAGGAGCGTCCCGACGTCGACGCGGTCTACATGGACGCCGTGACGGCGACGACCGGGCAGGGGGGCTGGCCGATGACCTGCTTCCTGACCCCGGACGGTCATCCCTTCTTCGCCGGTACGTACTTCCCGCCGGCCCAGCTCGGACAGCTCCTCGTCCGCGGCGCCGAGGTGTGGCGGACCCAGCGGGAGGCGGTGGAGAAGCAGGGCGCGGAGCTCGTGACGGCGCTCGCCGGCACGAGCGCGTACGACCCGGCGCAGAACGTCGAGATCGACCTGTCCGCCGCCGTCTCGCTGCTGCTGCGGCAGCTCGACCCCGAGAACGGCGGCTTCGGGCGTGCCCCGAAGTTCCCGCCGTCGATGTGCCTGGAGTGGCTGCTGCGGCACCACGCGCGGACCGGCTCTCCCGAGGCGCTGAAGGCCGTCGAGCTGACCTGCGAGCGGATGGCCCGCGGCGGCGTCTACGACCAGCTGGCCGGTGGCTTCGCGCGCTACAGCGTCGACCCGTACTGGGTCGTGCCGCACTTCGAGAAGATGTTGTACGACAACGCCTTGCTCGCCCGTGTCTACCTGCATCTGTGGCGGCAGACGGGGTCCGGCCTCGGCCGGCGGATCGCCGAGGAGACGTGCGCGTTCCTTGTCCGCGACCTGCAGACCGCCGACGGCGGGTTCGCCTCGGCGCTCGACGCGGACACCGAGGGCGAGGAGGGCAAGACCTACGTCTGGACGCCCGACGAGGTGGGCCCGTACGCCGCCGAGGTGTTCCACGTCACGACCGGCGGCACGTTCGAGCACGGCACGTCGGTGCTCCAGCTGCCTCGTGACCCCGCCGACCCGAGCCGGTTCGCGGAGGAGCGGGAACGCCTGCTGCTCAAGCGACTTCAGCGACCGCAGCCCGCGTGCGACGACAAGGTGGTCGCGGCGTGGAACGGCCTGGCGATCTCTGCTCTCGCCGAGTGCGGCGTGCTGCTGGACCGCCCGGACTGGGTGGCGGCCGCTGTCCGAGCAGCGGAGCTGCTCGAGCGGGTCCACGTGGTGGGCGGCCGGCTCCGGCGCACGTCCCGGGACGGGGTCGTCGGCGCGAACGCGGGCGTCCTCGACGACCACGCCCTCGTCGCGGACGGCTACCTCACCCTGCACCAGGTCACCGGTGAGCGCCGCTGGCTCGACGCCGCGGGTCGGCTCGTCGGGGACGTCCTGGCGCACTTCGCCGACCCGGCCACGGGGTCGTTCTTCGACACCGCCGACGACGCCGAGGTGCTGATGCGCCGGCCGCAGGACCCGTCGGACAACGCCACGCCGTCCGGGGCCGCGGCCGCGGCAGGGGCGCTGGTGACGTACGGTGCCGTCACCGGTTCCACCGAGCATCGCGAGGCCGCAGCTGCTGCGCTGCAGGCACTCTCGCCGCTTGCCTCGCGGCAACCGCGGTTCGCCGGCCACGCCCTGGCGGTCGCCGAGGCGCTCGCCGCCGGGCCGCTCGAGGTGGCGGTCGTGGGCCGGCCCGACCTGCTCGCGGTCGCGCGCCGGGCCACGAGTCCGGGCGCGGTCGTCGTCGGTGGCGGGGACTCGCCGCTGTTCGCCGACCGGCCCGCCGGCGCCGCGTACGTGTGCCGCGGGTTCGTGTGCGAGGCGCCCACCACCGACCCGGAGACGCTGGCGCACCAGGTCGATGCGAGAGTGACCGCATGACGACGACCTCCCGAGAGATCCACCTCGTCCGCCGCCCGCAAGGTGCAGCGGTTCCCGACGACTTCGCCCTGCGCACTGCGGACGTGCCGGACCCCGGCGAGGGTGAGGTCACGGTCCGCAACCTGTTCATGTCCGTGGACCCGTACATGCGGGGGCGGATGAACGACGTGAAGTCCTACGTCCCGCCGTTCGCGCTCGACGCGGTGATGCAGGGCGGCGCCGTGGGGCGGGTCGTGGCCAGCCGCGACCGCTCCGTTCCGGAGGGCGCGCTGGTGACGAGCGGGAACGGCTGGCGGGAGGCGTTCACGGCGCCGGCTCGGCACGTCCAGGTGGTGCCCGACCGCGACGACGCCGCTGCCTACCTCGGTGTCCTCGGCATGCCCGGCATGACGGCCTGGGCCGGCGTCGAGATCGTGGCCCCGGTACGGGAGGGCGACGTCGTGTTCGTCTCTGCGGCGTCGGGCGCGGTCGGCTCGATCGCGGGTCAGCTGGCGCGGGCCCGCGGCGCGTCGCGGGTGGTGGGCAGCGCCGGTGCGCCGGAGAAGTGCCGGGCGGTCGAGAGCGACTTCGGGTTCGACGTCTGCTTCTCGTACCGGGACGGACAGCCGCTGCGCGCCCTGCGGGAGGCCGCCCCCGACGGCATCGACGTCTACTTCGACAACGTGGGTGGCGCGCAGCTGAACGCCGCCCTGATCCACGCGCGCATGAACGGCCGCTTCGCCCTGTGCGGCGGCATCTCGAGCGGCTACGACGGGTCTGCCGGCGAGCCGGTCACCGCCCTGGGCATGGCCGTCGGTCTGCGGCTGAACCTGCGGGGGTTCATCGTCAGCGACTACGCCGACCGGCAGGAGGACTTCCTGCGCGAGGTCGGCGGCCTGCTCGAGGCCGGGAAGATCACTGCGCGCCAGACCGTCTTCGACGGCATCGACCACGCCGTCGAGGCGTTCCTGGGACTGTTCGCCGGCGGCAGCCAGATCGGCAAGGTCGTCGTCGCCGTCTGAGGACGGTCAGGCGACGGCAGGAAGGACCTCCTGCGCGATCAGCGCCACGTGTTCGAGGTCGTCCAGGTCGAGCACCTGCAGGTAGATCCGCGATGCACCGATCTCGGCGAACTGCCGCAGCCGGGCGACGCACTCGTCGATCGTGCCCGCCACGCCGTTCTTCCGCAGCTCGTCGGGTGCCCGGCCGATGCGGCCCGCGCGCCGGTCGACCTCGGCGTCGTCGCGCCCGCAGCACACGACTTGCGCCGCGGAGTAGACGAGGTCTCGTGAGCCGGCGGCTGCCCGTACCCGCTCGAACTGCGTGCGGGTCGCGTCCACCGACGCGAACGGCAGGTTGAACTCGTCGGCGAACCGGGCCGCCAGCGCGGGCGTCCGCTTCGCCCCGCCGCCGCCGACGATCACGGGCAGGTGCGCCTGCGCCGGCTTCGGCAGCGCGGGGGAGTCGGTGAGCGTGTAGTGCTTGCCGCTGAACGAGTACGGGCCCGGCGCGCCCCAGAGCCCCGTGATGATCTCCAACTGCTCCTCCAGCCGGTCGAACCGCTGGCCGAGCGGCGGGAACGGGATCCCGTACGCGGTGTGCTCCCGCTCGTACCAGCCGGTGCCGAGGCCGAGCTCGACCCGGCCGCCGGACATCGCGTCGACCTGCGCGACGGAGACGGCAAGGACGCCGGGGCGGCGGAAGGTGGCCGAGGTGACCAGGGTGCCGAGGCGGATCGTGGACGTCTCGCGCGCGAGCCCGGCCAGGGTGATCCAGGCATCCGTCGGCCCGGGGAGCCCGTCGGCGTCGCCCATCGGCGCGAAGTGGTCGGACCGGAAGAAGGCGCCGAAGCCGCCTGCCTCTGCCGCCTGTGCCATGGCCAGGAGCTGGTCGTAGGACGCGCCCTGCTGGGGCTCGGTGAAGATCCGCAGTTCCATGCGCTCCAGCCTCGCACGCCGCCATGACCGGAGCGGTTGGAGGGCCGGAGCGTAATGTGTAATCATGTAAGTGCAGCAAATCCGATGCTGCCAACAGAGAGGAGGCGGACCCTTTGAGGTACGCACTCGAGTTCCACGAGGTCCGCTCCGAGCGGGCCCACCGTCGCCGCGACCCCGAGTCCGCCGGGGAGCGCCGCGGTCGCGGGGGGCACGGCCACAGCCGCCACGGCGGCCGGCGCTACGTCGCCGACGAGCCGACCCCGGTGAAGGCCGCGGACGTCGAGGCCTGGCTCACCGGCCGGCTGCCCGACGGCTGGTTCGACGGCGCCCCCGACGTCTCGGTCGACCGGGACGAGATCACGATCATCGGCACGCTGCCGCCGGTCACGGTCGACAAGGACGCCGACGCGCCCGCCGTCGCCGAGGCGGAGGCCGGCCGGATCAGCCGGTTCCGCGAGGACACCCGCGAGCGGCGCATGGCAATCGCCCGCGAGGCGGAGCACCGCTACGACCGCAGGATCAGCTGGGGTGCCACGGCCGGCGCCACCAGCACCCTGTTCACGACCGCGTCCGTGCCGGTGATGACCCGGCTGCGGCAGCCCGAGCGGCAGGTGCTCGACACCCTCGTCGACGCCGGCGTCGCCCGCTCCCGGTCCGACGCGCTCGCCTGGTGCGTACGCCTGGTCGGCCGCAACGCCGACGACTGGCTGACGCGCCTGCAGGACGCGATGCGCGCGGTCGAGGAGGTACGCGGGGACGGCCCTGCCTGACCCGTACCTCCAGCCGCCCCTCCTGCGTTGATCATGAAGTTGCAGTCACGACACGCCGGCCCACCCTGCTGAAACATCATGATCAACGCGGGTGGTGGTCACGCGGGCGGTGGTGGGTCGGGTCAGGGGAGGCCCAGCTCGCGGCGGAGGGCGGGGCCGTCGGCATCCAGCGCCGGCGGTCCCGCCACCTCGCGCGGATCGGCGTGCACGGACGACTTGATCGGGTTGCCGGGTACGGGCAGCCCGCCCGCGTCGACCACCATCGTGCGGGCGGACGCCTGCTCGGAGCCCACCGCCTCGGCGACCGACGAGACCGGACCGCACGGCACGCCCGCGGCCTCCAGCCGGGCGAGCCACTCGGCGGCGGGCGCGGCGGCGAGCGCCTGCTCCAGCAGCGCCTTGAGCGCCTTCTCGTTCTCGTGCCGCGCGGCGTTCCCCGCGAACCGCTCGTCGCCGGCGAGGTCCAGCCCGAGCTCGGCGCACAGGCGGTCGAACAGCGCGTCGTTGGCGGCGCAGATCACGATCTGCCGGTCCGCGCAGGCGAACGTGTCGAACGGCGCGATCGAGAAGTGCGCGTTGCCGATGGCCTGCGGCGAGTCCCCGGTGGCCAGCCAGCGCAGCGCGGCGCCTTCCAGCAGCGACATCGTGGTGTCGAACATCGCGACGTCCAGGTGCTGCCCGCGGCCGGTACGGGAGCGCTCGTGGACGGCGGCCACGACCGCGACCGCGCCGTAGAGCCCCGCGGACAGGTCGGCAACCGGAACGCCCGGCTTGACCGGGCTCCCACCCGCCTCGCCGGTGATCGCCATGACGCCGGCCATCCCCTGGATCACGGCGTCGTACGCCGGCCGCTGCGACCAGGGACCGGTGTGGCCGAACCCGGACAGCGACAGCGCCACGAGGCGCGGGTAGCGCTCGGTCAGCGCCGACGGCCCGAACCCGAGCCGGTCCATCACGCCCGGCCGGAAGTTCTCCACGAGGACGTCCGCGCGCGACAGCAGCGCGTCCAGCACCGTCCGCCCGTCGTCGGTCTTCAGGTCCAGGGCGATCGACTCCTTGCCGCGGTTCACCCGGGCGAAGTACAGCGACTGGCCGTCGACGTACGGGCCGTACGCGCGCGAGTCGTCACCCGTGCCAGGCCGCTCGACCTTCACCACCCGCGCGCCGAGGTCGGCGAGGATGCGGGTGCAGAACGGGCCCGCGAGCACCCGCGCGAGGTCGACGACGAGGAGCCCGGCCAGCGGTCCGTCAGCGGTCACGGGCCCCGAGGCTAGGCGACGGCGTAGACCGCGAACGAGATGGCGATGTAGTGGCAGATCGCCGCGACGCACGTCATCGCGTGAAAGACCTCGTGGTAGCCGAAGACCGCGGGGGCCGGATCCGGCCGCCGCGCGGCGTAGACGATCCCGCCGACGGAGTAGGCCACCCCGCCGACGACGAGCAGGACGAAGGGCGCGACGCCGCCGAAGTGGATGAGCTGGGGCACGATGAACGCCGCCGTCCAGCCGAGCGCCAGGTAGAGCGGCACGGTCGCGAACCGCGGCGCGTGCAGCCACAGCAGCTGCGTCAGCACGCCGAGGGCGGCGCCGGCCCAGACCACTGCCAGCACCACCGTCGCGGTCGTGCCGTGCAGCACCAGCAGCGCGAACGGCGTGTACGTCCCCGCGATGAACACGAAGATCATCGAATGGTCGAGCCGGGCCATGATCCGCCGGCCCCGCTCGCCCCACCCGTGCCGGTGGTAGAGCGCGGAGATCCCGAACAGGCCGGCGAGGCACACCGCGTAGATCACCGCACCGATCCGCGCCCGGGTGTCGGGCGCCAGGGACACCAGGACGATGCCGGTGACGAGGCAGGACAAAAAGGCGTACTCGTGCAAGACGCCGCGCATCCGCGGCTTGATCAGGTCACGCGCGTGGGTCAGCGGCGCGGTGATCGCCTCGGGCAGCGGGTTGGTCACCCGCCCACTGTGTCGCGGAATCGGCGCTTCCGCCATGGCGCGCACCGATTGCCAGCGGACGTTCATGGGCTCGCCTTGCCGCCACCGGCCACACGTGTGGCCAATGCCATAGGCCCTCCCACCCGACACCGGGGTATGTCAGTCGTACCATCGAAGAAAACAGGCAGTGCATCACCGCGTTCGCCGAGCGGGCGCGGTGAGACCCATTCCTCGGACACGGCAGGGAGCGCACCCCCGATGACCACGCTCAACGACGAGCCCACCACCCGCATCCCTGGTCTGGACACGGCGCCGACCACGAACACGGAGATGCTGGCATGGGTCGCCGAGGTAGCGGCGCTGGCCAAGCCCGACCGGGTGGTCTGGTGTGACGGGTCCGACGAGGAGTACGACCGGCTCGCGGGAGAGCTCGTCGAGGGCGGGACGTTCGTCAAGCTCGACGAGACGAAGCGTCCGAACTCGTACTACGCCCGCAGCGACCCCAAGGACGTGGCCCGCGTCGAGGAGCGGACCTTCATCTGCTCCGAGGACGAGGCCGACTGCGGCCCCACCAACCACTGGATGGCGCCGGCCGAGATGAAGGAGATCCTCGGCGGGCTGTTCGACGGTGCGATGAAGGGCCGCACGATGTACGTCGTGCCGTTCTGCATGGGCCCGCTCGGCTCCAAGATCAGCCAGCTCGGCGTCGAGATCACCGACTCCGCGTACGTCGTGGTCTCGATGAAGATCATGACGCGGATGGGCGCGGCGGCGCTGAAGGAGATCGGCACCGACGGCTTCTTCGTCAAGGCCGTCCACTCGGTCGGCGCGCCCCTCGAGCCGGGCCAGGCGGACGTGCCGTGGCCGTGCAACGAGACGAAGTACATCACCCACTTCCCCGAGACCCGGGAGATCTGGTCGTACGGCTCGGGCTACGGCGGCAACGCCCTGCTCGGCAAGAAGTGCTACGCGCTGCGCATCGCGTCGGTGATGGCCCGCGACGAGGGCTGGATGGCCGAGCACATGCTGGTGCTGAAGCTGACGCCGCCGAGTGGTCAGCCGCGTTACATCACCGCGGGCTTCCCCAGTGCCTGCGGCAAGACCAACCTCGCGATGCTCGAGCCGACGATCCCCGGCTGGAAGGTCGAGACCGTCGGCGACGACATCGCCTGGATGCGCTACGGCGAGGACGGCCGGCTGTACGCGATCAACCCCGAGTTCGGGTTCTTCGGCGTCGCGCCGGGGACCGGCGAGGGCACGAACCGCAACGCCATCCGTACCCTCACCGGCAACGCGATCTTCACGAACGTCGCGCTGACCGACGACGGCGACGTGTGGTGGGAGGGCCTGACCGAGGAGAAGCCCGCGCACCTGACCGACTGGAAGGGCAACGACTGGACTCCCGAGTCGGAGACGCCCGCGTCACACCCGAACGCGCGGTTCACCGTGCCGGCCGGGCAGTGCCCGACGATCGCTCCCGAGTGGCAGGACCCGAAGGGCGTGCCGATCGACGCGATCCTGTTCGG
>DASVGV010000065.1:0-31229 GCA_036379355.1 Mycobacteriales bacterium
CCGACGGCGGCCCTACGATCGACCACAACATGATCTTGTTGTGCTCGCGGCACCATCACCTCGTCCACGAGGGTGGGTGGGAGCTGCACGGCCCACCCACGAGTCTGACCTGGATCGCTCCCGACGGCCGTCGCTACGAGACCCCCTGCGCGACAGCCACAGTCCCCGCCTGGCCGAAGGACCTCCCCATGCTCGCGCCCCTGTCACCGGCACCGTTCTGACACCCGGTCCGTCACGGATCGACGTCGTCCGGACCCTCGTGACACCTGCGCTCACTCAGCCGTTCAGTCCGGTGCGGCCACGTCCGCGGCGGCCGCGCGTGCCCGCCCCGGCAGCAGCATGCCCGTACCTTGGACCGCTGTGGAGTCGTTCCTGCCAGCCCGCGGAGGCGCGCGGTCGTGATCGCGTTCGTGCTCGGGGGCGGCGGCATGCTCGGCGCCGTCGAGGTCGGCATGCTGCAGGCGCTCGTCGAGGCCGACGTACGCCCCGACCTCGTCGTCGGCTCGTCCGTCGGCGCGCTCAACGGTGCGGCCGCCGCAGCCGGCTTCGGGCCCGACACGGTCGGCGAGCTGGCCGAGATGTGGGAGCGCCTCGGCCGCGGCGGCGTGTTCGCCGAAGGCATGCTCGGGCGCCTGACGAACCTCGCCCGGCACGGCACGCACCTGCACGGCAACGCCGGCCTGCGCGCCCTCGTCGAAGAGCACCTGCCCGGCCGGATCGACGAGCTGCCGCTGCGCTTCCAGTGCGTCGCCGCCTGCATCGAGACGGCACGGGCGCACTGGTTCGACAGCGGGTCCACGAGCGATGCGGTGCTCGCCTCCTGCGCCGTCCCGGGCCTGCTGCCGCCGGTGGAGATCGACGGCCGGCACTACCTCGACGGCGGCCTCGTGCACAGCATCCCGGTCGGGCGGGCGATCGCGCTGGGCGCTCAGACGATCTACGTCCTGCAGGTCGGCCGGGTGGAGCAGCCGCTGACGCCGCCGCGCTGGCCGTGGGAGGTCGGCCTGGTCGCCTTCGAGATCGCCCGCCGGCACCGGTACGTCGAGGAGATGGGCGCCCTCCCGGAAGGGCTCGAGGTCGTCGTCCTGCCGTCGGGCGACGAGCGCGCGCCGCTCGCGAACGTCCGCTACCGCTCCACCGGCCAGGTCGGCGCCCGGATCAGCGCGGCGTACGAGGCGTCCCGCCGTCATCTCGACGCGCGGGGCTGAGCCGTGAGCGGCCCGGCCGGCTGGCTCCTCCGGCGCTTTCTCGCCCTGCCGCTGCTGCTCGTCCTGACCGCGGTGTTCGCGGTCGGGTGGCTGGTGGCCCTGGTCCTGACGGTGGTGAGCAGCCCCGTGATCGTGGCGGTGACGCGCCGCCGGCCCCGGGCCAGGGCGCTGCGCGTGGCGACGCTCGCGGTCGCGTACCTGGTCGTGGACTGCCTGTGCGTGCTGGCGTGCTTCGCCCTGTGGCTCGGCGCGGGCTTCGGCTGGCGGCTTCGCTCCCCGCGCTCCGTCCGCGCGCACCGAAGCCTGCTGCGAACGTTCCTGCAGACGCTGGTCTCCCTCGCCGGCCCCGTGTTCGGGTTCCGCGTCCACGTCCACGAGCCGACCCGCCACCCCGCCGACCTGCTCCGCGCCGACGGCGACCTGCCGATCCTCGTGCTGGCCCGGCACGCCGGGCCGGGCGCGTCGTTCGCGCTGGTGCACGTACTTCTCTCGCGCTACCGCCGCGACGTGCACGTCGTCCTCAAGGACACCCTGCGGCTCGACCCGGCGATCGACCTGCTGCTGACCCGGACGGGCTGCACCTGGATCCCGTCCCGGCAGCACGGCTCGGCCGACCTGGTGGAGCAGGCGGCCGCCGGCCTGCGCGGCCGTACGGCGCTGCTGCTGTTCCCCGAGGGCGCGGACTGGACGCCCGCACGCCACCTCGCCGCCGTCGCCAGGCTCCGGCGACGGGGCCGGTGGCGCCAGGCCTGGGAGGCGCTGCGGATGCCGCACGTGCTGCCGCCGCGGCCGGCCGGCACCCTCGCCGCGCTGCGGGCGGCTCCGAACGCCCCGGTCCTGATCTTCACGCACACCGGCCAGGACGACCTGCTCGACGCTGCCGCCGCCTGGGACGCCCTGCCGCTGACCAGCCCGCTGCAGATGGCCTGGTGGTGCCCCACGGAACGCCCCGCGGCAGCGGACCTCGACGCCGTCGACGACTGGCTGCACGACATCTGGGCCAACATCGACGCCTGGATCTCCGAGCAGCAGGCCCTCGACGCCGCGCAGCACCCGTCGTAGCGAGCGGCGGCGGTCAGGTCGCCTTGCGTACCGCCTTCGAGGTCTCGATGGCGTGCTCGACGTCGTCGGCGGCGGCCTGGGCGTCCTGGGCCTTCGCTTCGGCAGCGAGGGCCTTCGACTCCTCGTCCAGCGCCGCGAGGGTACGGCTGCGCTCCGCGCGGTCGACCTGCTTCTCGCGCGCCGCTTCCGCCTCCTCGGCGGCCTGCTTGCGGGCGGCGGCCTGCTTCTCCGCCTGACGCGCCTGGGCGGCCGCCTTCTTCTCCGCCTGCGCCTTCCGCGCAGCCGCCCGCTTCTCCGCGGCGCGCGCCGCATCGCGGGCCTCCTCGGTCCGCTCCTCGTACTCCTGCTTCGCCTCGGCCTGCTCCTGCTCGGCGATCTCCTCGAGCGCCCCCGCCTTGCGCAGCTGCGCAAGCTTCTCCTGCCGCAGCCGGCTCCGCTCGACCAGCGCCGGGTCGCGCAGCCACTCACCGACGGTGCCCTCGACCGTCGCCTGCACGGACTCGAAGGCCAGCGCCGGCGGCCACTGCGCGTTGTCCTGCTGCCCGGTCGCCCGGGCGGCGAGCGTCACGGGCAGCCGGACGGTCCGCAGGTACAGGTCCAGCGCGGTCCGGGGCAGGACCTGCGCGCCGGACGTCACGGTGCTGACGGTGCTCATGCGCTCTCCTCGATCTGCTCGTCCAGCCGCTCGGCGGCGGCCTCGCACTGCTTGGCCTGGGCCTGCGCCCGCGCCGCGTCGGCGTCGGCCGCACGGCGCTCGCGCGCCGCCGCCGCGGTCTCCCGTACGGCGGCCGCCTTCTGCACCTGCTCGCCGCGCTCGGCCGACCGCTCCTGCTCGGCGGCCTGCGCCTCGGCGCGACGCTGCTCGGCGTCCTTCGCCCGCTCGATGTCGGTCTCACGGGCGTCGGCCGCGGCCTCGGCGGCGAGGCGCTGCCGCTCGGTCTCGATCTCGGCCTGCCGGGCCGCGGTCGCGGCCTCCGCCTTCTGCTGCTCGGCGGCGGCCTCCTGCTCCGCGGCCTGCGCGGCGAGGTCCGCCTTCTCGTGGTGGAGCTCCCCCTCGTGTCGCAACTGCTCGTTGCCGGTGACCGCTCCAGCCACCTGCTTGGCCGTCCCCTTCAACCGGTCCACCAGCCCACCGGATGAGGTCGTGTCGTGCGCGTCCGTCATGAGGCTCCTTGCCGGTCTCCCTGCCGCGCCGTCGTGCGGGGCAGGTAGATCACGTACCCGCTCCGGGAGCAGCCGTGCCTCCTCGCGCTGTGGGGTCCGTCACGCCCGCGGGCCCCGAGACGACCATCACCGTGCGGCAACACGCTCGTTGACCCGCCGTACGATGTGTCCGCTTCTGTCGGGGGAGCCGCCCGTGCGCGCACGCAGGACCACACTCGCCGTCGTCGCCCTGCTGACCACGCTCGGCTGCGCCATCCCCGCGGCCGCCGCAAGCCATGCCGCGAGAACCGCCGCCGCGCCGGCGCCGGCCGTGCCCACGGCGCTGCCGCCCGCGACCTACCAGACCGTCGCGCAGGACGTCGCGATCACCATGGACGACGGCGTGCAGCTCGCCGCGACGATCACCTTCCCGAGCCGGGACGGCAAGACCGTCGCGCCCGGCAGGTTCCCGGTCGTGTTCTCGATGACCCCGTACGGGCGCAAGGCCATGTGCTCGTGCGGCGACCAGACGACGTACCCGAGCCGCGGGATCGTCTCGGCCGTCGTCGACACCCGCGGCACCGGCGGCAGCGAGGGCAACCTCGACGGCAACTACTTCTCCCCGCGGGAGGCGCGCGACGGCTACGACCTGACCGAGTGGTTCGGCACCCAGCCGTGGTCCACCGGCAAGGTCGGCATGATGGGCGGCTCGTACGTCGGCATCACCCAGTACCTCACCGCCGAGCAGCAGCCCCCGCACCTGGCGGCGATCGCGCCGCAGGTCGCGCTCGCCGACCTCTACCGCGACGGGTTCACCCACGGCGGCATCCCGAACATCTTCTTCGACGCGCAGTACATCGCCGTGCAGGGCGGCCCCGGACTCGCCACCCCGAACGGGCCGAACCAGGTCCCGCTCACCGTCCAGGCGAAGATCGACCAGGTGCTGAGCACCCCGATCGCGCTCGCCTACCTCGCCCGGCCGAACGACGACGCCTTCTACCAGCAGCGCTCGCCCTACTACCAGGCCGACAAGATCACCGTGCCGGTGATGATCCTCGACGGCTGGCGCGACGGGTTCATCCGCGGCGCGGTCGAGATGTACCACGCGCTCGCCGGGCGGACCGACGCGCCGACCTACCTGCACGTCGACCCGTGCACCCACAAGGGCTGCGGCGCGCCGTTCGACCCGGAGACGAACCCGTCGAACCTCGACGACGAGGCCGCGATCCAGTACGCGTTCCTCAGCCACTACCTCTGCGCGCCGACCGCCTCCTGCTACACGGCCAGCGTCGGCAGCCCGCCGGTCCGCTACTACGTGCAGGGCGCCGGGCACCAGCAGGACGCGCAGACCTGGCCGCCGACGAACCAGGCCCTGACCCTCTCGCTCGTCCGGCAGAAGATGACCGCCGCGCGGCCGGCCGCGACCGGCACCGAGAGCTACCGCACCAACCCGACGAGCGGGCTGTCGATGACGTTCGACGACTACGGCACGATGGCGGCGAGCCCGTACGTCCCGACCGACCAGCGGCTCGAGGACGGCCACGGCCTGACCTGGCGCACCGCGCCGGTGACCGCCCCGGTGACCATCGCCGGGCCGACCGAGCTGCACCTCGTGGCGTCGTCCACCAGCACGGACACCGACTGGATCGCGAAGCTCGCCGACGTCGCCCCCGACGGCAGCGAGACGCTGATCAGCTCCGGCTACCTGCGCGCCTCGCAGCGGCAGCTCGACCCGGCACGCAGCCTGCCCGGCGCGCCGTACCACACGGACACCGACCCGCAGCCGCTCACGCCCGGGCACTTCTACGACTTCGACATCGAGATCTGGCCGACCGCGTACCACCTGGCGCCGGGGCACTCGTTGCAGCTGCGGCTGACCAGCATCGACGTCCCGACGCACGCGCCGGTGGCCATCTCGCTCGACACCACCGCCCTGGGCTCGACCGCGCTCGAGGTCACGCCGCTGCTGCCCGCGACCAACACCGTCCGCGAGGGCGGCCCGGACGCGACGACGCTGCGGGTGCCGGTGCAGGGGGCGACCGGCGGGCTGTAACACCACTCGCAGCAACCCCGCACGTTCGTCCGCGCCCGCGGCGGGGATCATTCAGCGTGTGTCGGGGTCCGAGGTCACGTCCTTCGAGCTGCCGCACCGACCCGACGCGGTCCGGCAGGCCCGCCGCTTCGTCGAGCGCCAGGTGGCCGGCTCGTCGGCCGCCGCCCGCCTCGACGACGCCACCCTCGTCGCGAACGAGCTGATCACCAACGCCTGCGAGCACGGTGCGCCCCCGGTCGTCGTGTCCGTCGCCGTGGCCGGCGAGCGGGTGCACCTCGAGGTACGGGACGCCAACCCGCGCCGCCCGGTCCGCCCGCTGGAGAGCTCCGGCAACATGACCGGCCGCGGGATCGCGCTGGTCGACCGTCTCAGCGCGCAGTGGGGAGTGCGCCGCGAGCCGGATGGCAAGAGCGTGTGGGCCGACGTCGGCGGCGTCCCGGACAGCCCGTCGCCCGCTCCCGCGGACGCGTCGGCCGAGTCCTGGGACGACGAGCGCGACGGCACCGAGCTGCACACCGTCGTGCTCGGCGACGTCCCGACCGACCTGCTGATCCAGGCCAAGGCGCACGTGGACAACATCGTCCGCGAGCTGACCCTCGCCGAGGCCGCCGGCGGGTCCGCGCACCTCGAGGTGCCGACCGGCCTGGCCCCGCTCGTCGAGTCCGTCGTCCACGGTTTTGCCGAGGCCCGCGACGCGATCAAACGGCAGGCGATCGCCGCCGCCGAACGCGGCGACCCGCGGACCCGGCTCGTCCTGCGCCTGCCCCGCTCCGCCGCCGACGCCGGTATCGCCTACCTCGCCGGGCTCGACGAGGTCGACACCTACGCCCGCGCTGCCCGCATGCTGACCCTCGAGATGCCGCCCGAGCACCGGCTGTTCCGGCGCTGGTACGTCGGCGCGCTCATCGACGCCCTCCGGTCCGTCGACGGCCGGCTGCCTCCGGTCGAGGCCCGGCCGTTCGAGGACGTGCTCGTCGGGGAGGTCCGCCGGCTCACGGCCGCCCAGCGCGTGACCGACCGCGCGGCGCGGCTCCAGCGGGTCACCGCGGCGCTCGCCCGCGCCCGTACCCCCGAGGACGTCGCCGACGTCGTCGTCTCCGAGGGCGTCGTGGCCCTCGGCGCCTCCGGCGGGGGGCTGCTCGTACCGGACAAGGACGGCACCCACCTCGCCGTCCCCGGCGCCGTCGGCTACGGCGAGCGGCTCGTCGGCGTACTGCGCGGCGAGCTGCTCGACGCGGAGCTGCCGGCGGCGACGGCCCTGCGTACCGGCGAGGCCGTCTGGTTCGAGTCCCGCGCCGAACGCGACGAGCAGTTCCCGCTGCTGCGCGGGTTCGAGGCCGAGACCATGTCGATGTGCGCCGTCCCGCTGATCGTCGGGGCCCGGCGGCTCGGCGCGCTCCGCTTCAGCTTCTCCTCGGTGAAGCTGTTCGACGACGACGAGCGCAGCTTCGTCCTGGCCCTCGCCGCCCTCACCGCACACACCCTGCAACGCACCGAGATGTACGAGGCGGAGCGGCAGGCGGCGCTGGGGCTCCAGCGAGCCCTCCTGCCCGACCGTGTCGCGCAGGTGCCGGGCTGGCAGGCGGTGGCGCACTACACGCCCGCCGGCGGGCAGCAGGCCGGCGGCGACTTCTACGACGTGTTCGCGGCCGGCGAGCACCACCTGGTCGCGCTGGTCGGCGACGTCATGGGCCGCGGTCTCGAAGCCGCCGCCGCCATGGGCCAGATCCGGTCCACCATCCGCGCGTACGCGCTCGACGACCCGGCGCCGGCGTCGGTCATGCGCCGCACGGACGCGTTCTTCGAGGCGCTCGCGCTGACCCAGCTCGTCACCGTGCTCTACCTGCTGATCGACCGGCGAACCGACGAGGTCACGCTGTGCAGCGCGGGTCACCTGCCGCCGCTGCTGTACGAGCCCAGCGGCACCCGCGTCGTGCCGATCGAGGTCGGGCTGCCGTTCGGTGTGGCGCGCGACGAGCGGACGGTCACGACCGTCGCCGTACCTCCCGGCTCGTCGCTGTTGCTCTACACCGACGGGCTGGTGGAGCGGCCGGCCGAGGACATCGAGACCGGGATCGCCCGCGTCCGCAGCCTCCTCGACGACGAGCCGCCGCAGGCGACCGCCGCGTCGCTGGCACGGATCGCCGCCGCCGTGCAGGCGCCCGACCACGAGGACGACGTCACCGTCCTGCTCCTGGCCCGGACGGCGCAGGAGTAACCCACCCAAGCGTGCCCGGGGTGGGAGTCGAACCCACAACGCCCTCACGGGCCGCGGCTTTTAAGGCCGCTGCGTAGACCATTCCGCCACCCGGGCCTGCGGGCAGCGTAGGGCCAGCCGCGTCCGTACCGTCACTCCGCGACGGTGTTGCACTGTCACTCCGCGACGGTGTTGGGCGCCTCCAGGGACTGGCTCACCTCGCCGTCCTTGCCGGCGGCGGCGCGGAAGGTCGCCTTCGGGTCGGCGAACTGGCCCAGCGACACCGCCTCCCGGCGGAAGAACAGCGCGACGGTCCAGTCCAGCAGCACCCGCACCTTTCGGTTGAACGTCGGCACCCGGCTGACGTGGTAGGTCCGGTGCATGAACCAGGCGAGCCAGCCGCGCATCTTCACGCCGTAGATCTCCGCCACGCCCTTGTGCAGCCCGAGCGAGGCCACCGACCCGGCGAACACGTGCTTGTACGAAGCCGGCTCCTTGCCACGCAGCGTCGCCACGATGTTGTCGGCGAGCTGCTTGGCCTGCCGTACGGCGTGCTGCGCGGTGGGGACGCACGTCTGGCCGGGCCGGGTCAGGTCTGGAACCGCCGCGCAGTCGCCGGCACTCCACACGTTGGTGAAGCCGGACGCGAGAAGCGTTGCGGCGCAGGGCAACCGGCCCTTCTGGTCGAGCTCGAAGCCATACTTCGCGAGGATCGGCTCGGCCTTCACCCCGGCCGTCCACACCACCGTCTCGGCCTCCGCCTGGGTCCCGTCCGACAGCCGCACGTGTCCGTCCTCGCAGCTCTCGAGCGTCGTCCCGGTGTGCACGTGCATCCCGCGCTCGGTCAGCAGCCTCGTCGTGTAGTCGGCGAGGGACTCGGACAGCTCGCCGAGGATGCGCGGCGCCGCTTCGACCAGATGCCAGGACATCTGCTCGACCCGCAGGCTCTTGTACTCGTTCCGCACCACGTCGCGGGCCATGTCCTCGAGCTCGGCGAACGCCTCGACGCCGGCGTACCCGCCGCCGACGAACACGAAGGTGAGGGCCCGGTCCTGCACCGCCTTGTCGACCGACGACGCGGCCGCGTCCAGGCGGGACAGCACGTAGTTGCGCAGGTAGACCGCCTCGGCCGCCGTCTTGAAGCCGATGCCGTGCTCGGCGAGCCCCGGCACCGGCAGCAGGCGCGAGATCGACCCGGGCGCGACGACGACGTGGTCGTAGTGCAGCTCGTACGCCGGACCCTCGACGGGGCAGATCTTGGCGGTGCCGGTGTTCGGGTCGATCCGCTCGACCGTGCCGGTGATCACCCGGCAGCGCCCCAGCACCCGCCGCAGCGGGACGACAACGTGCCGCGGCTCCAGGCTGCCGGCCGCGCACTCGGGCAGGAAGGGCTGATAGGTCATGTACGACTGCGGGTCGACCACGGTGACGGTCGCCTCGCCCTGCCGCAGCCGCAGCTTCTTCTGGAGCCGGATCGCGGTGTACATGCCGACGTAGCCGCCGCCGACGACCAGGATCTGCGCGGGTGCCTTCGCCATCGTCTGACGGTACCCGCGCGGCGCTCCGCGACGCCCCCTGTGGCGGGCCTCACCCGCAGAGGTCGACCGCCCGCCGGAACACGGCGTCGAACATCGCTTCGGTCAGCTTCCCGGTGAACGTGTTCTGCTGGCTCGGATGGAAGCTGCCGAGCACGGTGATGCCTGCGCCGCAGGCACTTTCGGCCCCGTGACCGAACTTCGGCCGTGGTCGCGGGGTGGTCACGCCGACCGCGGTCAGCGCCGCGAACGCCTGGACCCACGCGAACCCGCCCAGCGCGACGACGACCTTCGTGGTCGGCAGGACGGCGGTCAGCTCGGCGTGCAGCCACGGCGCGCAGGTGTCACGCTCGCCGGTCGTCGGCTTGTTCGCCGGGGGCGCGCAGCGGACCGCGGCGAGGATGCGCGTGCGGCGCAGTGCGAGCCCGTCGCCGAGGTGCGTCGAGGTCGGCTGGTTGGCCAGGCCGGCACGGTGCAGCGCGGCGAACAGCCAGTCGCCGGACCGGTCGCCGGTGAAGATCCGGCCGGTGCGGTTGGCGCCGTGCGCGGCCGGGGCGAGCCCGAGGACCACGATCTCGGGCCGCTCTGCGCCGAACCCCGGAGCGGGCCGACCCCAGTACTCCTCGTCGCGGAACGCCGCCCGCTTGGTCACCGCAACTTCCTCGCGCCACGCCACGAGGCGGGGGCAGGCCCGGCACACCGACACCCGCGCGTCGAGGTGCCGCAACGACGGAACCGAGGCGGCGAGGCGGCGGACGCCGTCGGCGTCGCGCGCGACCGGCGTGGTCGGGGTCGCCGGGTCGCCGATCCAGCTCGTCACGAGCGCTGAGCCTCCCATGCGGCGGGGGCCGCGGCGCGTACCGGCCTCACAGCCGCTTCCCAGCCTCTCTCGGACGCCGCCAAGGTCGTCGTCAGGCCGCTCTCAGGTGCGCGCACCACTGTGATCGGCATGGATGACGAGCGCCAGGAGTTCGAACCGATCGCGTACGACCAGACGGCGGAGCTCCCGTACCCGCCGCTGCCCAGTGCGGCGCCTCCGACGGCGAAGGCGCGACACCGCTGGCGCCGCGGCACGCTCAAGGCGGTCGGGCTCGGCGCGGTGGTCGTCCTCGCCGCCGGAACCAGCGGCGTCGTCGTCCACGAGCTCGACACCAGCGGCCGGAGCAGCAGCCCCGCCGCCTCGACGACGCTCGTACCCGCGGCCGCCGGCGTCGCGTCCGTGCAGAGCGCGCTCGCGAAGGCCGAGAAGTCCGTCGTGATCATCAACGACACGATGACGTCGACGTCGAGCAACGGTCGCGGCGGCTTCGGCGGGTTCGGCGGCTTCGGCAACCAGTCGTACCAGTCCTCGGCCGCGGGAACCGGCATCATCATCAGCGCCGACGGCAACGTGGTGACCAACGCCCACGTCGTCAACGGCGCGAGCAACATCCAGGTCACCCTGCCGGACGGCAGCAAGAAGTCGGCGTCGATCGTCGGCATGAACACCGCGAAGGACCTCGCCGTCATCAAGATCGCGGGCGTGTCCGGGCTGACCCCTGCGACGTGGGCCGACAGCGACACCGCGCAGGTCGGCGACGAGGTCATCGCGATCGGCAACGCCGAGGGCTATGGCGGCTCCCCCAGCGTGACGCAGGGCATCCTGTCGGCGAAGAACCGCAGCCTGTCCAGCAGCGACGGCGGAAACTCCTCGTCGGAGAACCTGTCCGGCCTGCTCCAGACCGACGCCGCGATCAACCCGGGCAACAGCGGCGGGCCGCTCGTCGACGCGGCCGGTGACGTGCTCGGCATCGACACCGCCGTCGCGACCGGGACGACCGACGAGCCGGCGCAGAACATCGGCTTCGCGATCCCCAGCAACACGGTCGTCGCGACCATCCCGTCGCTGCTGAAGGGCGGAACGTCCGGCGGTTCCAGCAGCAACAACAGCGCGACCGGGTCCGGCGCGGTGCTCGGCGTCGAGGTGTCGGACCAGAACGGCGGGTCCGGTGCGCTGGTCGAGCAGGTCGTGCCGGGCAGCGGCGCGGCCAACGCCGGGCTGCAGGCCGGTGACGTGATCACGAAGGTCGACTCGACGTCGATCAGCGACGCGCAGGACCTCGCGACGGCGATCCAGTCGCACAACGTCGGCGACAAGGTGACGATCACCTTCACCCGCAGCGGGTCCAGCCACACCGTCAAGGCGACGCTGGGCTCGGCGGACACCACCCAGGGCTGACGCGTCAGGGGAGGGAAGCGGCGATCCCGTCGAGGATGTCGCGCTCACTCGCGACCATCGCGTCGCAGCCGGAGGCGAGCAGCACCTCGGCGACGACCAGCGCGCCGCCCCCGATGACGTCCACCCGCCCCGGATGCAGGTACGGCAGCGCCGCCCGCTCCGCTCGGGTCATCCCCAGCAGATCGGCGCAGGCCGCCAGCACCGCGTCGCGGGCGACACGCGCGCCGTGGATCCGCTCCGCGTCGTACTCGGGCAGGTCCAGCGCGTGCGCCACCACGGTCGTCACGGACCCGGCGAGCCCGACGTAGGTCGCGGCGGTCGAGATCGGCACCGTCTCGGCCGCCACGGCGATCGCCGCCCGGACATCGGCGCGCGCGGCCCCGACCTCGGCCTCCGTCGGCGGGTCGGACCGCAGCCGCCGCTCGGTCATCCGGACGCAGCCCACGTTCACGCTGCGCGCCGCGACCGGGCCGGACGCGTCGCCGACCACGAGCTCGGTGGACCCCCCGCCGATGTCCGCCACCAGCAGCGGCCAGTCCAGCCCCGGCAGGCCGGACACCGCCCCGGCGTACGAGAGGGCGGCCTCCTCGTCGCCGGAGATCACCTCGGGATCCACGCCGAGCGTCGCCCGCACCATCTGCGCGAAGTCGGCGCGGTTCTCCGCGTCCCGGGTCGCGGACGTGGCGACCATGCGGACGGCGGTGGCGCCGAGCCGCCGGATCGTGCCGGCGTAGTCGGCGAGCGCCACCCGCGTCCGTTCGATCGCGGCCGGGTCGAGGCGGCCGGTCTCGTCGACGCCCGCGCCGAGGCGCACGATCCGCATCTCGCGGGTGAGATCCGCACCGTCGCGGGAGACCAGCAGCCGCAGCGAGTTCGTCCCGCAGTCGACCGCCGCGACGATGCTCACCGCCGCTCCTCGACCACCACGCAGGGCCCGGCGGCACCCCAGTCGTCCAGCAGTCCCAGCGCCTCGTCGCCGAGCGGGTTGACCCCGGGCCCGGCCGCGAGGCTGTGCGCGACCAGCACGTGCAGGCACTTCACCCGCGTCGGCATCCCGCCCGCCGAGACGTCCCCGGGCAGCGTGCCGTGCGCGTCCCGGCGCCGCAGGTAGTCCGCGTGCGCGGTCTCGTACGCGCGGCGCAGGTCCTCGTCGGTGCCGAGCCGCGCGGTCATCTCGGCCATCAGCCCCGACTCCTCCAGGCGGCCGATCGCCGAGGACGCGCGGGGGCAGGTGAGGTAGTACAGCGTCGGGAACGGCGTGCCGTCCGGCAGGCGCGGCGCCGTCTCCACCACGTCGGGCAGCCCGCACGAGCAGCGATGGGCCGAGCCGAGGAGTCCGCGGGGCGGGCGGCCGAGCTGGCGGGCCACCACGTCGGCGTCGACGGTCACGACCCCGCAGTCTTGTCGCTCGTCCAGAGCTTCCCGTACCAGGTCCCCCCGGAATCGGTCGGCAGCGTCGCGTTGCCGGCCTTGCGGACCGGAGGCGCGGCGGACGGCGGCGGGGCCAGCTGGATGTAGTTCTTCTGGCCCGGGAAGGTGTAGTGCAGCCGCGCCCGGGCCTGCTGCTCGATGTGCGTCGGGTCGCTGGCCGCCTGGTGCTCGGCGGTCAGCCGCTGGATCTGCGCCCGCACCTGGTTCTGCTGGCTGACCTCGGCGGCGATCTGGCTGCGCTGGGCGAGGTACTCCTTGAGCGGGTACGCCAGCGTCAGCACCATGATGCAGACGGCCAGCCCCAGCACGGCCGCCCGGCTGGTGAACGCCAGCGCGTGACCCGACGCGGTGGGCGGGGCCTCCCGCGGCGGCCTCGGGCGGGCCTGCGCGGAGTGCCGGTCCGTGCGGGCGCTGCGGGAACGGCCGGCGCGCCGCGCCGGCCGGCGCCGGTCCCGGCCCGCTGCCACGGCAGAGAACGCTATGCGCCGGGCGCGCCCTCGTCCGGCTGGCGCGCCGAGATCGTCAGCAGGTCGTCGGCGGCGTGCTCCACCTGCAGCGTCGTGTGCGCGATGCCGTACGTGCGGTCCAGCGCGGACTCGAGGTCCGCCCGTACGACGTGGCAGTCCTCGCCCGGACGGACCAGCACGTGCGCCGAGAGCGCCGGGAACCCGGACGTGATGAGCCACAGGTGCAGTTCGTGCACGGACGCGACCCGGTGGTCGCCGGTCATCGACCGCAGCACCGCGTCGGGGTCGACGCCGACGGGCGCGGCCTCGAGCAGCACCCGCCCGGTCTTCGCCAGCAGCCGTACGCCGGTCGCGAGCAGCACCGCGACGACGGCGAGCGACGCGACGGGGTCGGCGCGCCGCCAGCCGGACGCGAGGATCACGACTCCGGCGAGGACCGTGACCGCCTCCGACAGGGCGTCGGCGCGGATGTGCGCCAGGGCGGCCGACACGTTCATCGACGCGCGGTCGCCGCCCGCGAGCACGAACGTGACGACCGTGTTCACGACCAGACCGACCGCGGCGACGACCACGAGGGCCAGGCCCTCGACGTGCGCGGGGTGGACGAGCCGGTCGATCGCCTCGATGCCGATGACGACGCCGACCACGAGCAGCAGGGCGCCGTTGGCCTGCGCGGCGAGGACGTCGAGCCGGCGCAGCCCGAAGGTCAGCGAGCCCTGCGCGGGCCGGCGCGACAGGCGGGCGGCGACGAGGGCGGCGCCGAGGCCCGCCACGTCGGTGAGCAGGTGGCCGGCGTCGGCGAGCAGGGCCACCGAGTGCGCGAGCAGGCCGACGACGACCTCGGCCGCGAGGAACGCCGCGACCAGCGCGAGCCCGAGCCGCAGCCGGCCGGCATCGGCCGGCCGGTGCCCCTGCTCGTCGCTCACGGGACCATCGTCGCGCAACCCCGCCCGCGTACCCCGCCGCCGCACCCCCGCCCGCCGTACCCCCACCCCTTTCCCGCCGAGATGTGGCAAAGGCACGTCGTGCCCGTCGAGATGTGGCGAAAGCCCACCTCTCGACGGGAGGGGGGTCGGCGACCGGCCGGGCCGCGCGGCCGTACGACGGTCAGACAGCGAAGCGGGGGAAGGCGGTGGCGCCGGCGTACCGCGCGGCGTCGCCCAGCTCCTCCTCGATGCGCAGGAGCTGGTTGTACTTCGCGGTCCGGTCCGACCGGCACGGCGCCCCGGACTTGATCTGCCCGACGTTCGTGGCGACGGCGAGGTCGGCGATCGTCGTGTCCTCGGTCTCGCCCGAGCGGTGGCTCATCATGCAGCGGAAGCCGGACCGGTGCGCGAGGTCGACCGCGTCGAGCGTCTCGGACAGCGTCCCGATCTGGTTGACCTTCACCAGCAGGGCGTTGGCCGCACCGCGCGCGATGCCGTCCGCGAGCCGCGCCGGGTTGGTCACGAAGATGTCGTCGCCGAGCACCTGCACCCGATCGCCGACCGCCTGCGTGAACGAGACCCAGCCGTCCCAGTCGTCCTCGGCCAGCGGGTCCTCCAGCGACACGATCGGGTACGACGACAGCAGCTCGCCGTAGTAGTCCGCCAGCTGCTCCGCGGTGCGGGCCTGCCCCTCGAACGTGTACGAACCCCCCTCGTACAGCTCGGTCGCGGCGACGTCGACGGCCAGCGCCACGTCGGCCCCGGGGCGCAGCCCGGCCTTCTCGATCGCCGTGACGATGTGGTCGAGGGCGGCCCGGTTCGTCGGCAGGTTGGGCGCGAACCCGCCCTCGTCGCCGACCGTCGTCGCGAGGCCCGCGGTGGCGAGCACCGCTTTCAGCGCGTGGTAGACCTCCGCCCCCCAGCGCAGCGCCTCGGCGTACGTCGGCGCGCCGATCGGCGCGACGAGGAACTCCTGGATGTCGACGTTGGTGTCGGCGTGCGCGCCGCCGTTGAGGATGTTGAGCAGCGGTACGGGCAGCAGGTGCGCGGACGAGCCGCCGACGTACCGGAACAGCGGCAGGCCGACGCTGTCGGCCGCCGCCCGCGCCACCGCGAGGGAGACGCCGAGGAGGGCGTTCGCGCCGAGCCGGGACTTGTCGGGGGTGCCGTCGAGCAGGATCAGCCGCTGGTCGATCTCCCGCTGCTCGGTGGCCTCCGCGCCGATGAGGTCGTCGCCGATCACGTCGAGGACCGCCTCGCACGCCTGCCGGACGCCCTTGCCGCCGTACCGGTCGCCGCCGTCGCGCTTCTCGACCGCCTCGAACGCGCCGGTGCTGGCGCCGGACGGGACCGCCGCGCGGGCGAACGTCCCGTCGTCGAGCAGCACCTCCACCTCGACGGTGGGGTTTCCGCGGGAGTCGAGGATCTCGCGGGCGCCGACGGCGTCGATGAGCGGCACGGCCACACTCCCCTGTGTCTGTACGGCGGACCGGGCGAGCCTATCGACCCGCCTCGGCCGCCCGGACCTGGTCGGCGTACCGGCGGGCGACCGTCCGCAGCGCGGCCTCGGGGTCGATGCCCTGCGCCTGAGCGCGGGCGACGAGGCCGAACAGGGCCCTCCCCACGAGCTCGTCGGCGGCGGCGCCCGCGGCGGGGTCCTCGAGCGCGTCCGGCAGCCCGGCGCGGCGCGCGCGCCGGACGAGCTTCGCCGCCAGGGACAGCGCCGGCTGCGCGAGCGGCACGCCGTCGACGACCGACGTGCGGCCCTTCTCGGCGGCCTTGATCGCATCCCAGTTGCGCTCGACGGCGGCCGCGTCGTCGGCGGACGCGTCGCCGAACACGTGCGGGTGCCGCCCGACGAGCTTGGCGACCAGCCCGGCGGCGACGTCGTCGACCGACCACGGCTCGGCCCGCTCCTCGCCCAGGCGCGCGTGGAACAGCACCTGGAGCAGCACGTCGCCGAGCTCCTCGCGCAGGTCGGTGTCGATCAGCCCGTCCTCGATGGCCTGGTACGCCTCGTACGTCTCCTCGATCAGGTACGGCGCGAGCGACGCGTGCGTCTGCTCGGCGTCCCAGGGGCAGCCGCCGGGAGAGCGCAGCCGGTCCATGACCGCGACCGCGTCGAGCAGCCGCGCGCCGGGCAGGTCGTGGCTGCCGGCGACGACGACCGCCTTTTCGCCCAGTGCGGCGAGCAGGTCGTCCTCGCCGTCGTTCGCGAGCCAGGTGCACGGCGCGGCGTCGCGGAGCGCCGCCGGATCGAGAACGGAGGCCCCGAGCGCGGCGAACTGCGGGTGGTCGGCCGAGGCGGTGTAGACCGGGCCCGACCGGACCGCGTCCCAGGCGTCCGCGGTGAGCAGGCCGGGCGCCACCCGCGGGCTGGTCGTCAGCCAGACGACCCGGCCGGTCACTGCCCCGACGGGCTGGCGGACGGTGACGCGGCGAGGCCGACCGGGCGGGACAGCTGCTTGCTGACCGGCAGGTCGCCGACCGTGCCGAGGCCGCCGTCCGCGGACTGGTTCCACGCGCCGAAGCGCGGGCTCACGTGCACGCCGAGCCGCTTCTCGACCGCGGCGTACCGGGCCGGGAACGCGGCCTGCTGGAGCGCCGCCCGCTCGTCGGAGCCGGGCGCGAGGGCGTCGGCGAGGGTCTCGACCCGCGTGGACAGGACCTGCAGCACGACGTAGCCGCCGGATGCGCTGGACTGCAGCGGGCCGATGACGGCGCCGGCCTTGATCGGCGTGGAGCCGGCGACCTGGGTGATCTGGGTCAGCGGGTAGTACGCGGGCGGGACCGGGTCGGCGCCGGTCACCTGCCGGGCGAGCGCGGCGAAGCTGGTCGGGTCGGCTGCCGCGGCCGTGGCGAAGGCCTGCGCGGTCTGGGGATCGCCCAGGTCGACCTCCGACAGGCGTACCTGCCGGTGGTCGGTCTGCTTGGCGAAGGCCTGGGCGATCTGGCTGTCGTCGACGGGAATGGCCGCGAGGACCTTCTGCTCGAACGCCTGGACCTCGCTGTAGAGCTGGAGGTCGAAGCCCTTCAGCGCGGCCTTCCCGGCCGTCGCGTCGCCGCCGTTCTGCGCCTTGATCTGCTGGGTCGTCCGGCCGATGTCGGTGGCCGTCACCGTGACGCCGAGGTCGGACGCCATCGCCCGCAGGATCTTCAGCTGGATCATCTCGGTGAGCGCCGTCTGCTGCACCGACGTCTGGTCGGGAGCCGACGCGCCCTGCTGCGGCGTGCCGCCCACCTTGTTGGCCAGCGATATCTCCCGCATCGTGACCTCCCGCAGCTGCGAGGTCGTGATGCGCTGGTTGCCGACCGCGGCCGCGGCACCGGCGTGGTACGGCGCGCACGCCGCGAGGCCGACCAGCGCGAGCGCAGGAGCCAGCACCAGCCCGGCCAGGGGACGTCTCACGGGCCGCCAGTCTGCCGGATCATCGCCGGGCCCGCGCGGCCGGGTCACGCGGGAGCGGCGGCCGGGGCGCCCTCGACGGCGTCGAGCACCGCGGCGGCCCACGTCAGCAGCTCCTGGTCGCGCAGCGGCGTCCCGCCGACCCGGCCGGTGTCGGTGGGCCGCGGGACCAGCACCTGGCGCGGGCCGGCCTTGACCACCGACCCCGGGAACAGCCGGGCGAGGCGCAGCTGCTGGGACTCGCGCAGCTCCCAGGGCGCGAACCGCACCTGCCGGCCGGCCAGCCCGATGTCGGTGAGCCCGCTGGCGCGGGCGCGGACCCGGAAGGCGGCGACGGCGAGCAGGTTCAGCGCCGGCTGGGGGAGCGCGCCGTACCGGTCGACGAGCTCCTCGCGGACCGCCTCGACCGCCGCGAGGTCCTCGGCGCCGGCGAGGCGGCGGTACGCCTCGAGCCGCAGCCGCTCGGAGTCGACGTACTCGTGCGGCAGGTGCGCGTCGACGGGCAGCTCGACCTTGACCTCGCGGGCCTCCTCGTCGGCGGCGTCCCGGCCGTCGCGGAAGTCGCGCACCGCCTCGCCGACCATGCGGACGTACAGGTCGAAGCCGACGCCCGCGATGTGGCCCGACTGCTCGCCGCCGAGCAGGTTTCCCGCGCCGCGGATCTCGAGGTCCTTCAGGGCGATCGCCATGCCGCCGCCGAGGTCGGAGTGCTGGGCGATCGTCGCGAGCCGGTCGTGCGCGGTCTCGGTCAGCGGCCGGTCCGGCGGGTAGAGGATGTACGCGTACGCCCGGTCCCGGCCGCGGCCCACCCGGCCGCGCAGCTGGTGCAGCTGGGACAGCCCGAAGGAGTCGGCGCGCTCGACGACCAGCGTGTTCGCGTTCGGGATGTCGAGCCCCGACTCGACGATCGTGGTGCACACCAGCACGTCGTACGCCTTGTCCCAGAACCCGATCATGACCTGTTCGAGCAGGTCCTCGTGCATCTGGCCGTGCGCCACGGCGACCCGCGCCTCCGGCACCAGGTCGCGCAGGCGCGCGGCCGCCCGGTCGATCGACTCGACCCGGTTGTGGATGTAGAAGACCTGACCCTCGCGCAGCAGCTCGCGGCGGATGGCGGCGGCGACCTGCTTGTCGTCGTACGCGCCGACGAACGTCAGGACCGGCTGGCGCTCCTCCGGCGGAGTGGCGATGACCGACATCTCGCGGATGCCGGTGAGGCTCATCTCGAGCGTCCGCGGGATCGGCGTCGCGGACATCGACAGCACGTCGACGGACGCGCGGATCGCCTTGATCTGCTCCTTGTGCTCGACACCGAAGCGCTGCTCCTCGTCGACGACGAGGAGCCCGATGTCTTTGAACCGCACGTTCTTCTGGAGCAGGCGATGGGTGCCGACCACGACGTCGACGGTGCCGTCCGCGAGCCCGGCCTCGATCGCGCGCTCCTCGGCGTCGGAGGTGAACCGCGAGGACATCGCGACCTTCACGGGGAACTGCGCGTACCGCTCGCTGAAGGTGTTGTAGTGCTGCTGTGCGAGCAGCGTCGTCGGGCAGAGGATCGCGACCTGCTTGCCGTCCTGGACGGCCTTGAACGCGGCCCGTACGGCGATCTCGGTCTTGCCGAAGCCCACGTCGCCGCAGATCACGCGGTCCATCGGGACCGGCTTGGCCATGTCCGCCTTGACCTCCTCGATGGCCGCCGCCTGGTCGGGTGTCTCGCGGTACGGGAACGCGTCCTCGAGCTCGCGCTGCCAGGGCGTGTCGGGGCCGAAGGCGAAGCCCGCGGCGGACTGCCGCGCCGCGTACAGCCGGATCAGCTCGCCGGCGATCTCGCGGACGGCCTTGCGCGCCCGGCCCTTCGCCTTCTGCCAGTCGGCGCCGCCGAGCCGGTGCATCGGCGGGTTCTCGCCGCCGACGTACCGGCTCAGCTGGTCCAGCGAGTCGGTCGGGACGAAGACGCGGTCGCCCGGAAACCCCTTGCGGGGCGGGGCGTACTCGAGCACGAGGTACTCGCGGGTGGCGCCGGCGACGGTGCGCTGCACCATCTCGACGTACCGGCCGACGCCGTGCACCTCGTGCACCACGGCGTCGCCCGCGACGAGCGTCAGCGGGTCGACGACGCCGCGCCGCCGCGACGGCAGCTTGGTGCCTGCCGCGATTCCCTTGGTGCCCAGCAGGTCCGACTCGGTCAGCAGCGCGAGGCCCGGCGCGGTGAACCCGTGGGTCAGCTCCGCCTGGACGGTGGTGATGCTGGCGGGCGCGGGCGGTCCGTCGAGCCGTTCGGCGTACGAGGCCGGCAGGTCCGCCGCCGTCAGCATCTCGGCGATCCGGCCCGCGGAGCCGTGGCCGGCGGCGGTCACGACGACGCGGGCGCGCTCGTGGACGAGCCGCTCGGCGAGGGCGGTGATCGCGTCCCCGTCGCCGCGCAGCTCGGGTGCCGGCTGGGCGTCGAGCGTGTCCCCCTCCCCGAAGGGCGCCAGCGTCCACCACGGGATCCCTTGTGCGGCAGCCCTTTCCAGCACATCCGACAGTTCCCGGTACGCGGCCGGTTCGAGGTCCACGGGGGACGTTCCGCCGAGCGCGGCGGCCGACCAGCTGGCGGCGAGGAACTCCGCACCGGTACGGACCAGCTCGTGCGCGCGGGTCCGTACCCGCTCGGGGTCGGCGACGAGCACGTGCGTCCCGGCGGGCAGCTCGTCGAGCAGCAGCCCGAGCGGCCCGTCCGGGTGGTCCGGGACCAGCACCGGCGCCAGCGCCTCCATGCCCTCGACCGCGATGCCGTCCGCGACCCGGCCGAGGATGTCGGCGAGCTCCGGATGGTGCGCCAGCAGGTCCTTGGCCCGCTGCTGCACGTCGCCGGTCAGCAGCAGCTCGCGGCAGGGCGGCGCGGACAGGACCTGCGCCGGCGCGAGCGTCCGCTGGTCGGAGACCGAGAACAGCCGGATGTCCTCGACGTCGTCGCCGAACAGCTCGACCCGCAGCGGGTGCTCCTCGGTCGGCGGGAAGACATCCAGCAGCCCGCCGCGGACGGCGAACTCGCCGCGCCGCTCGACGAGGTCGACCCGGACGTACGCGAGCTCGGTCAGGCGGTTCACCACGTCGTCGAGATCCGCCTGGCCACCCACCTCCAGTCGTACTGGCTCGATGTCCCCGAGCCCGCGCAGCATCGGCTGAAGCACCGACCGCACGGGGCAGACGACGACCTGCAGCGGCGCATCGCCGGGGTGCGCGAGCCGGTGCAGCACGGCCATCCGGCGACCGACGGTGTCCGCGCGGGGCGAGAGGCGCTCGTGCGGCAGCGTCTCCCAGCTGGGGAACAGCGCGACCGCGTCCGGGTCGAGCAGCGCACGCAGGCCGGCGGTGAGGTCCTCCGCCTCCCGGCCCGTGGCGACGACCGCGAGGACCGGGGCCCGGCCCGCGATCGCCGCGGTGACGAACGGCCGCAGGCCCGGCGGCGCCACGAGGTCGTACCGGCGTTCGCTGCCGACGGCGGCGAGGGCTCCGGCCAGCGCCGCGTCTGCGGCGACGAGATCGGTCAGGGGGGCGAGCACGGGCATGGAGGGAGCGCAGACCTTTCCGTGAACAGCACGAGTGACCCCGATCGGCCGGCGGCCGGGGGTCGTGAGACCAGGGTACGGGGACCGCGCCCGAACCCGCTTCCGCGGAAGCGCATGCGCATCCGACGTTGCCGCTTCGAGGCAACGCAATCGCCCGGGAAGCCCTGTGCGACAAGCATTTCTGTCGTAGGTCACCCGTAGGTTGGAACCATGAACGCAGACATCGACGACCTGGATCTGCCGGCCGTGGAGCGGGAGATCACCACGCTCGCCGGCCACCTCGCCGCGGCCACCTGCCGCTACCTGGAGCTGTTGGCCGTCTTCGACAGCGGTGGCGGTTGGCACGGCAGTGGGCTGCGGTCCTGTTCCCAATGGCTGTCGTGGAAATGCGGCCTGTCGACGGGCACCGCACGCGAGCAGCTGCGAGTCGCGCACGCGCTCGGCGGGCTTCCCCGGGTGCGCGAGGCGTTCGCCGCCGGCCGGCTGTCGTACTCCAAGGCGCGTGCGCTGACCCGGGTCGCCACGGCCAAGGACGAACAGCCGCTCGTCGACGTGGCGACAGCGTGCACGGCGAGCCAGCTGGACCGGCTGTGCGCCGGCATTGGCCGTGCCCGCACCAACGAGGAAGTGCTCGACCAGGCGGCCGGAGCCTCGTTCCGAGCGCATTGGGAACCCGACGGCAGCCTCCGGTTCGACGGTCGGCTCTCAGCGGAAGATGGGGCGGTCCTGCTTGCCGCACTGGCCGCGGTCCGCCCCGACCCCGTCGCCGATCCGGGCGCACCGCACGCCGACGACACCGCCGAGGGTGTCGACCGCCGCCGTGGCGTCCGGCGGACAGATGCCGCACGGGCGGCCGCGCACAGTGACGCGGCCGCACTGGTGCTACTCGCCAGTCACGCCCTCACTGTCCCCCCGACGAGCGACTGTGCGGCGCCCATCCGTCTCGTGGTCCACGCGGCCGCAGACGCTTCCGCGGAAGCGCCTGCCCCGCCTGTTTCTGCGGACACACCCACGGCCGCTGTTCTTGACGCGGGCCCGACCGTGCCCCTGGTTCCGCTCGGACCTGACACGGCGCGGCGCCTCGCCTGCGAGGCGCTTGTCGAGCCGGCCGCCCATCCCGACGCGGCGGCTACCGCACCCGTGCAGCACCGCTTCGCGACCGCTCGCCAACGCCGTGCGCTCCTCGTACGCGACGGCGGCTGCGCCTTCCCCGGGTGCGCGCGCCGGCGGGCGCTGCATGCGCACCACCTGGAGCCCTGGAGCGAAGGCGGCACGACCACGATGGCGAATCTCGTCCTGACGTGCTCCCATCACCACAGGCTCATCCACGAGGGCGGCTGGCAGCTGCGGTCCGGTCCTGACCACCGCTGGCAGGCCGTGCGTCCCGACGGCACGACCGTCACCGCAGCACCGGCCACCCGCGGCGTCACGACCGCGCTGCCGTCCGCCCATCGTGCGGACATCCAGCCGGAGACCGTCACGGGAACGTGGACCGGTGAGCCGCTGGAACTCGCGTACGCCGTCAGCGTCTTCGCCTGACAGTCACACGTGGCCGGGGTTCTCGCCCTCGGGGACGTAGTGGCGGCTCCCGTCCGACGGATCGAGCCAGACGCGCATCCGCCGCCCGGTCGACGGGTCCACGAACACCTCGTCGGAGCGGGTCCAGTCCCCGGCCGGAACTGCCGACTCGCCGTGACGACCGAGGAACAGGCTGACGACGAACAGCGCCACCAGCGCGATCACGACGATGATCGCGATCGTCACATCGGCTCGACGATCACCGCAGTGCCGTACGCGACGATCTCGGTCAGCTGCTGGCCGATCTCGCTGGAGTCGAAGCGCATCCCGACGACCGCGTTCGCGCCGAGCACCTGCGCGTTCTCCATCATCCGGTCCAGCGCGTGGCGGCGGCTGTCCTCGAGCAGCTTCGTGTACTGCCCGACCTCACCTCCGGCCAGCGCCTTGAAGCTCGCGCCGATGCCCTTCGCGAACCCCATCGAACGCACCACCAGCCCGTAGCAGGAGCCGCGGTACGAGGTGATCCGGTAGCCGGGGACGTCGAACGTCGTCGAGACGGCGACCTGCACGCTGGTCTGCTGCTGGGGCTGGGTCACGGCGCGCTCCTTCATGAGCTGAGGCCGCCACCATAGTGACGACGCGCCGGGTGCACGCGCCGGTTCAGTCGTTGTAGGCGTTCTGCGTACGTTCCAACCCGTCGGTGAGCAGCGAGCCGACCGCGTCCGCCGCCCGGTCGAGCACGAACGGCAGCTCCTTGCGCTCGGCGGCCGAGAACCCCTTGAGGACATGGGTGGCGACGTCGGCCCGCCCGGACCCGCGCCCGACCCCGATCCGTACCCGAAACCACTCGCCGCCGCCGAGCGACCGGCGGATGGACTTCAGCCCGTTGTGGCCGTTGTCGCCGCCCCCGCACTTCACCCGCAGCGCACCGAACGGCAGGTCGATCTCGTCGTGGACGACGACCAGCCGGTCCGCGGGAACCTTGTAGAACGCCGACACCGATGCGACCGGGCCGCCCGACTCGTTCATGTACGACAGCGGCTTCACGAGCACCGCGGGCACGCCCTCGACCCGCGTCTCGCAGACCGATGCCCGGCCCTTGTGCGCCTTGAAGGTGGCGCGCTGACGCTCGGCCAGCAGGTCGGCGACCTGGAACCCGACGTTGTGCCGGGTCGCGGCGTAGTCGGCGCCCGGGTTGCCGAGGCCCGCGACGAGCCAGCGCTCGTCGGCCACGGAGGGGTCCTGCGCCTACTCGGCCGGGGCGGGCGCCTCGGCCGGCTCGCCCTCGGCGGGCGCCTCCGCAGCAGGCGCCGCGGCGGGCTCGTCGACCGTCGGGGTGATGCCGACCTCGGCCTCGGCCTCCGCGAGCTCGGACTCGAGCTGGGCGGCGGTCGGCGCGGACTGGCCGGAGACGACGACCTGCTGCGGGTCGGAGACGAGGGTGCTGCCGGGCGGGAGCTGGATCTGCTCGGCGGTGACGTTGTCGCCCGCGCCGATCTCGGAGACGTCGTACTCGAAGCGCTCGGGCAGGTGGGTGGCCTCGGCCTCGATGCGGATCGACCCGACCGGCTGGGTCACGAGGACCTCGCGGTCGTGCTCGCCGACGAGATGGATCGCGACGTCGACGGTGACCTTCTCGCCGCGGCGGACCACCACGAGGTCGACGTGCTCGAGGAAGCCCTTGATCGGGTCCCGGGTGACGGCCTTCGGCAGCGCGAGCTGCTCCTCGCCGTCGACCTGGAGGGTGAGCAGCGCGTTCGTCCCACCGTGCTTCAGCGCGAGCATCAGGTCGTGGCCCGGCAGGCTGAGGTGCTTGGGCGCCATGCCGTGGCCGTAGAGCACCGCCGGCACCTTGTGCTCGCGCCGCACGCGCCGGGCGGCACCCTTGCCGAACTCGGTGCGCTCCTCGGCGACCAGCAGGTTCTCGGACACAGCGGTTCTCTCTCTCGGTACGTCAGCGGGCTGGTCGCCGCGCTCCGCAGGCGGAAGGCGGGCAGGACCGCCGTCGAGTGTACCGGTCGCGCCGCTCAGGCGTTGCCGTCGAACAGGCTGGTCACCGACCCGTCCTCGAACACCTCGCGGATCGCTGACGCCAGCAGCGGCGCGATCGACAGCACGGTGAGCTTGTCGAACTGCTGCTCGGGCGTGATCGGCAGGGTGTCGGTGACCACGACCTGGGACGCCCGGCAGTTCTTGAGCCGGTCGATGGCCGGGCCGGACAGCACGCCGTGCGTGGCCGCGATCACGACGTCGGCGGCGCCGTTGTCGAACAGCGCATCCACCGCCTTGGTGATCGTGCTCGCGGTGTCGATCATGTCGTCGACGATCAGGCACACGCGACCTTCGACCTCGCCGACCACCTCGTTGACGCGCACCTCGTTCGGGACCCGCGGGTCGCGGCGCTTGTGGATGATCGCCAGCGGCGACCCGAGCCGGTCGGTCCAGCGCTCGGCCACCCGCACCCGCCCGGCATCGGGGGACACGACCGTCACCCGGCCGAGGTCGAGGGTCTGCTCGAAGTGGTTGGCCAGCAGCGGCAGCGCGAACAGGTGGTCGACCGGCCCGTCGAAGAAGCCCTGGATCTGCGAGGTGTGCAGGTCGACGGTCATCAGCCGGTCGGCGCCCGCGGTCTTGAACAGATCGGCCAGCAGCCGGGCGCTGATCGGCTCGCGACCGCGGTGTTTCTTGTCCTGCCGGGCGTACGGGTAGAACGGCGCCACCATGGTGATCCGCTTGGCGCTCGCGCGCTTGAGCGCGTCGAGCATGATCAGCGACTCCATGATCCACTGGTTGATCGGGACCGTGCAGGACTGGATCACGAAGGCGTCGCAGCCGCGTACCGACTCCTCGAAACGGACGAAGATCTCGCCGTTCGCGAAGTCGTACGCGCTCGTGGGCACCGTCGTCACGTCGAGGCAGGCCGCGACCTCGTCCGCCAGGCCGGGGAAGGCCCGGCCGGAGAACAGCATGAGGTTCTTCCGGCTGTCGATCTTGAGGCCGCTGGTCACGGTGTCCCTTCCGCGTCGTCGTCGGGTCGGTCCGGGCCCGGGCGCCGGTCGGCCACCCAGCCAGGCTTGGTCACCTGCTCGTTCGCGCTGAACACGAGCGCGCCCGGGGGCACGTCCTTGCGGACCAGCGAGTCGCCGCCGGTGTACGCCCCGTCGCCGATCTTGACGGGCGCGACCAGCGTGTTGTTGCTGCCGATCTTCACGTCCGCGCCCACCTCGGCGCGGTGCTTGTCGACCCCGTCGTAGTTGGCGAAGATCGTCCCCGCACCGATGTTGCTGCGCGGCCCGACGCTCGCGTCGCCGACGTAGGCGAGGTGCGGCACCTTCGCCCCCGCGCCGAGGTCGGCGTTCTTGGTCTCCGCGAACGCGCCCACCTTCGCGCCCGGTCCGAGCGTCGTGCCCTTCCGCAGGTGCGCGTACGGGCCCACCGTCGCGCCCGCGCCGATGTCGCTGCCGGTCACCGTCGACGCCTCGACGCGGGCCGACGGTCCGACCCGGCTGTCGGTGACCGTGGTGTCCGGCCCGGTCACGCTGCCGGCGCCCAGATGGGTGGAGCCGTGCAGGCGGGTGTTCTGCAGCACCGTGGCATCGGCGTCGTAGCCGACACCGACGTCCAGCCACGTCGTTGCCGGGTCGACCACCGTGACGCCGGCGAGCATCGCCGCCTCCAGCAGCCGGTCGTTCAGCAGCCGCCGCGCCGCCGCCAGCTGCACCCGGTCGTTCACCCCGAACGTCTCGCGGGCGCTGACCGTCACGGCCCCGACCAGCTGGCCCTCGGCGCGCAGCAGGGCGAGGACGTCGGTGAGGTACTCCTCGCCGGCCGCGTTCTGCGTCGACAACGAGGACAGCGCGGCGCGCAGCGGCGCCACCGCGAACGCGTACGTGCTCACCCCGACCTCGGTGATCGCGCGTTCGGCGTCGGTGCAGTCGCGGTGCTCGACGATGCGCTCGACGCCGCCGTCGGCGCCGCGCACGATGCGGCCGTACCCGGTCGGGTCGTCGAGGTGGCTGGTCAGGACGGTGCAGGCGGAGCCCGCCTGCGCGTCGACGAGGCGGCGCAGCGTGCCGGCCGTGATCAGCGGGGCGTCGCCCGGAACGACGAGCACGGTGCCGGCCGTGACGTCGGCGGCGTCCAGCGCGGTACGGACCGCGTGGCCGGTGCCGCCCTGCCGATCCTGGACCACGGGGGTCGCGCTCGCCGGCAGCGTGGCCACGACCTTGTCGCGGCCGTGGCCGACGACGACCAGCGTGCGATCGGGCTGCAGCGCGCTCGTCGCGGCGAGGACGTGGCCCAGCATCGTGCGGCCGCCGAGGGTGTGCAGCACCTTCGGGGTCGCCGACCGCATCCGGCGTCCCTCGCCGGCGGCGAGGACGACGACCGTGAGCGAGTCGGTCACGCGGGCTCCAGGCGTACGAACTGGGGAGGCCCGGCCACCCTACCGCCGCGCCGCCGCCCCTCCGCGCGCCCGCAGCGCGCTCACGCCGCCCGCGGTGGTTTCCGCCGAGATGCGTCCGTTGGACGCATCTCGACCCCCTACGCGCCCGTTTGCCACATCTCGCCAGCGCAACGCAAGCGATGCTCCCGGCTCCCTGACATGGGTCGCAACGCAAGCGTTGCTCCGCCGCCAGGAATCGAACCTAGTCCTGCCACTCCAAAGGAGGCCGTGCTAGCCGTTACACCACGGCGGATCGACGCGGGGACACGGTAGCGACCGACCCGACGCCTGCGGCGGTCACGTGATCCGCGCGCCGGGTACGGGTCCGTGCGCGGTCCGGACCGACCGGCACACGCCTTCCCCCGCGACGGCCGCGGCCAGCCGCGTCTGGTGGCGCCGGTCGCGGCAGAGGAGCACGACCGTGGGGCCCGAACCGGACACGATCGCGCCGAGCGCACCGAGTTCCCGGCCGGACTCCAGCGTCCGGCGCAGCGACGGCAGGAGCGACACCGCGGCCGGCTCGAGATCGTTCGACAGCGCCTTTCCGAGCGCTTCGGCGTCCCCGCCCCGCAGCGCCGCGATGACCGCGTCCGGCGGCGGGCCGGTCCGCGCGCCGAGGTCGTCGAACGCGGCGTACACCGCCGGCGTCGAGAGGCCCGTCCCGGCGACCGCGACGACCCAGTGGTACGTCCCGCGGGCCAGCACCTCCGAGAGCACCTGGCCCCGTCCCGTTCCCAGCGACGTGCCGCCGTGCAGCGCGAACGGGACGTCCGACCCCACCTGCGCGGCCAGGCCGGCCAGCTCGTGCCGGTCGCAGCCGGTCCCCCACAGCGCGTCGCACGCCACCAGCGCGGCGGCCGCGTCGGCGCTGCCCCCGGCCATCCCGCCCGCGACCGGGATCCCCTTGACGATCTCCAGGCGCACGTCGCAGCGCACCCCCGCGTGCTCGGCGAGCAGCAGGGCCGCCCGCGCCGCGAGGTTCGACCGGTCGGCGGGTACGGACCCGGCGCCGTCGCCGCGGACGTGCACGCCCAGTCCCACCGCCGGCGAGGCGGTCACCTCGTCGTGCAGGCTCACCGACTGGAACACGGTGTGCAGCTCGTGGTAGCCGTCCGGCCCCTTCGGCTGCACCTGGAGCGCCAGGTTGATCTTCGCGTGGGCCCGTACGGTGATCGGCTCGGGTACGCCCGCGAGGCCGCGCGTCGGGTCCACGCTGCGACCCTAGAGCGAGGACGCGCCCGCCAGGCGGGCGAAGTCGGCGATGCCGAGCGTCTCCCCGCGCGCCCCGGGGTCGAGGCCGGCAGACACGAGTGCGGCCTCGGCTGCCGGCGCCCCGCCGAATGTCTCCGCGAGCGCCGCCCGCAGCGTCTTGCGCCGCTGCGCGAACGCCGCATCCACCAGCCGGAACGTCCGCGGCCGCAGGGCGTCCGGGCCCGGGGGCGGACGCCGGGTCAGCGCCACCAGCACGCTGTCGACGCGCGGCACCGGCCAGAACGCCTGCCGGCTGACCGGCGTGACGACGCGCACGTCGCACCACCAGGCGGCCTTCGCCGAGGGCACCCCGTACACCCGCGATCCGGGCGGCGCCGCGAGCCGCTCCCCGACCTCGGCCTGGACCATGACGAGCGCCGCCGTGAGGGACGGCAGGTGCTCGAGGGCGCCGAGCAGCACCGGGACCGCGACGTTGTACGGCAGGTTCGCGACCAGGCGCGTCGGCGGCGGGCCCGGCAGGTCCGGCAGCCGCAGCGCGTCCGCGTGCACGACGTCGAGGGTGGCCCCCGGCAGCCGCGCGGCGACGGTGCCCGGCAGGGCTCCGGCCAGCGCCCCGTCGACCTCGACGGCCACGACGGACGCATCCGCGTCCAGCAGCGCCAGCGTCAGCGACCCCAGGCCGGGTCCGATCTCGAGGACCCGCTCCCCCGGCCGTACGCCCGCGAGCTCGACGGCACGCCGCACGGTGTTCGCGTCGACGACGAAGTTCTGCCCGCGGGCCTTGCTCGGCGTGACCCCGAGAGCGGCCGCCAGCTCGCGGACCTCCCGCGCCCCGAGCAGGGCGCTCACGTCGGTGGGAGAGCGGTCAGAGGTACCGGCCGCAGGTGGGCCAGGCGCCGCGCCCGGCGCGGTTGTAGAGCAGCTGCGCGCGATACGTCTGCTCCGAGGCGCTGGCCTGGGTGGGCGTGCCGGAGCCGCCGACGCTGTGCCAGGTCGAGAGCGAGAACTGGTAGAGGCCGTAGTACTCGCCGTTGCCGGACACCAGCGTCGGGTCTCCGCCGGACTCGCAGTCGGCGAGCGCGCCCCAGTTCAGCCCGCCGGCGCTTCCGACGGAGGCGTGGGTCGGGGCCGGCCGGGGGGCGGTGCCGTAGTGGATGACCGTCGGCCGCATCGCCGTCGTCTGCGTCTGCGAGACGAGGGTCTTGGAGAGCAGCTGACCGTCGGCGTACGTCGCGTTGTAGACGACCCGGATGACGCCGGCCTGGCCCGGGTCGACGGTGACGCTGCGGCCGACGTACAGCGCGTTGTCGGCGACCCGCTGGACGGTCGCCGGGATCAGCGTGTCGTCGACGACCTGGCCGCCGGTGATGCGCGTGACGCGCACGACCATGCCGGCGGTCGGGTACGTCGCGAGCGGCGCCGACACGGTGTCCGCGGGTCCGAGGGGGACGTTCAGCGACGTGAGGAGGGCGAGCACCGTCGGCTGGACGGTGGTGACCTGCTGGGCGACGCCGTCGTGCACGACCGTCACGGCCTGCGGGAAGCGGACCTGCAGGGAGGTGCCGGCGAGGCCGATCGGCCGTGAGCGGTTGGCGGAGACGAACTCGCCGTCGCGGGCAAGGCCGAGCTGGGCGAGAGCGCCCTGCACGTCGGTCGCGGTCACCCAGACCGTCCGGGTGGTGTCGTCGACGGTGAGCAGTACGGGCCGGCCGCGCTGGACCACGATCTCGTCGCCCGCGCCGACGTCGCTGTCGAGCGCCGGCGCCACGACGTCGTGCGGCCCGACGGCGAGGTGCGCCGAGTGCAGGACGCCCGAGACCGAGTGCGAGAAGGTGCGGACCGTCCGTACCTGCCCGTCGACCGAGACGCGGACCGCGTGGTCGCGGTGGACGAACGCGGCGGTGCCGGCGATCGCGCCGACCAGGACGGCCACCTGGACGAGAAGCGCGGTCAGCCGCCGACGGCTCAGCCGGTGCGGACGCAGATGACGGGCGTGGGCGCTCGAAGAAGTCACACGGCTCCGATGACGGAGGTTCCGGGCACGGCGCGGCCGTCGTCGAGAAGGGCACGCGGAGGGCCCTGGAACGAGGAGCGGCCGCAGCAGGTCGATGCCGACCCCGGCGGTCTTGGCAGCGAACCTAACGAACCGGTAACGACGTTGGCAACGGGGGGCCCATCGACGTGACGTACGCCACAATGCGCGGGCTCCCGCGCTCGTACCGCCCCCACTTCGTGTTGATCATGATGTTTCCGTCAGTTCGGGGGCGCCGACGTGACGGAAACTTCATGATCAACGCGGGGACTCGTGCGGCGGGCGGGAGCGCGCGGGACTTGCGCGACGAGCGGGACCGCGCGGGTCAGGGTGGGGGGAGGCGGAAGACGCGCCGAGCGTTGGCGTCGACCTGGGCGCAGAGAGCGTCGAGGTCGTCGCCGCGGGTCTCGGCGAGCACCCGCATGGTCAGCGGGACGAGATGGGGGCCGTTGGGCCGGCCGCGGTACGGGACCGGTGTGAGGAACGGCGCATCGGTCTCGACCAGCAGCAGCTCGGCGGGCAGCGCGGCCGCCGCCTCGCGGAGCGCACCGGCGTTCTTGAACGAGACGTTCCCCGCGAAGCTCCCGTAGTAGCCCGCGTCCGCGCAGGCACGCGCGAAGGCGCCGTCGCCGGAGAACGCGTGGAACACCACGACGTCGGGCGCACCCTCGTCGGCGAGCACCCGCAGCACGTCCTCGTGCGCGTCCCGGTCGTGGATCATCAGCGGCTGCCCCGTCGCCTTCGCGATCGCGAGGTGCGCACGGAACGACTCCTCCTGCAGGCGGTGGCCCGCCTCGGTCTCCGTACGGAAGTGGTCGAGGCC
>DASVGV010000066.1:0-9241 GCA_036379355.1 Mycobacteriales bacterium
GCGATCCTCGCCACGAACACGTCGGCGCTGTCGGTGACCGAGCTGGCGGTCGCGACCGGTCGGCCGTCGCGCCTGGTCGGCATGCACTGGTTCAACCCCGCGCCCGTGATGGGCCTGGTCGAGGTGATCCGTACTGTCATCGCCGACCCGCAGGTCGTCGAGGACGTCTGCGACCTGGCCCGGCAGGCGGGCAAGTCGCCGGTCGTCGCCGGCGACCGGGCCGGCTTCATCGCCAACGCGCTGCTGTTCGGCTACCTCAACAACGCCCTGCACATGTACGAGTCGAAGTACGCGACGCGCGAGGACATCGACGCCGGCATGCGGTTCGGCTGCGGTCACCCGATGGGTCCGCTGGCGCTGCTCGACCTGATCGGTCTCGACTCCGCGTACGAGATCCTCGACACGATGTACCACCAGAGCCGCGACCACCTGCACGCGCCGGCGCCGCTGCTCAAGCAGCTCGTCACGGCCGGCCACCTCGGCCGCAAGTCCGGCCGGGGGATCTACACCTACGAGGGCCCCGACTCGCCGGTGGTGACGAGCCAGCCCGAGCCGTCCACCGTCGCCGAGGGCACGCCGCGCGCGGTCACCACGATCGGCGTCGTCGGCACCGGCACGATGGCGACCGGCATCGTCGAGGTGTGCGCGAAGTCCGGGTACGCCGTCGTGTTCCGCGCCCGCAGCAAGGAGAAGGCGGCTGCGGTCGAGAAGGCGATCGAGGGCTCGCTCGACAAGCAGGTGCAGCGCGGCCGGCTCGCCGAGGAGGCGAAGGCCGGCATCCTCGAGAAGATCACCGGGACGACGGAGCTGGACGACCTCGCCGACTGCGACCTGGTCATCGAGGCCGTCGTGGAGGAGCTGAGCGTCAAGAAGGCGCTGTTCGCCGCGCTGGACGAGGTCTGCAAGCCGGGCGCGGTCCTGGCGACCACCACGTCGTCGCTGCCGGTCATCGAGTGCGCGCAGGCGACGACGCGGCCGGCCGACGTCGTCGGTATGCACTGGTTCAACCCGGCTACGGTCATGAAGCTGGTCGAGATCGTGCCGACCGTGACCACCGCGCCGGACGTGGTGGCGACGGTGCGTGCGGTCTGCGGGCAGACCAAGAAGGTGCCGGTCGTGTGCTCCGACCGGGCCGGGTTCATCGTCAACGCGCTGCTGTTCCCGTACCTCAACGACGCCGCGAAGATGCTCGAGGCCCACTACGCCGAGGCGGACGACATCGACACGGCGATGACGGTGGGCTGCGGCCATCCGATGGGTCCGTTCGCGCTGCTCGACGTCGTGGGGCTGGACGTGTCGCTGGCGATCGAGCAGACGCTCTACCTGGAGTTCCGCGAACCGGGCCTGGCCCCGGCGCCCTCGCTCGAGCACCTCGTGACCGCCGGCTACCTGGGTCGCAAGACCGGCCGGGGATACCGCGACTACGCGAAGCGGTGACGACTCCGTCCGGCGAGGTGCGCCCGGCGGCGGCACGGGTCGCCGACGTGGCGCTGTTCGTCGCGGACGTCGCGAAGATGTTCGCCGGCGTCCTGCGCGACGAGCGGGTGCCCGGCTCGGACAAGGCCCTCGCCGCCGCGTTCCTCGCCGCCGGCCTGTCGCCGCTGGACGCGATTCCCGTGTTCGGTGAGGCGCAGCTGCTCGCGATGACCGCGCTCGCGACCCGGCAGATCGTCAAGGCCGCGGGCGAGGACGTCCTGCGCGAGCACTGGCAGGGCAGCGAGCAGGGGTTCGCGTCGCTGATGTTCGTGGTGGACACCGGCCTGCGGCCGATGCGCATGTTCCGGCGCTCGTTCGGCCGGGCGTTCGAGCGGGCCCGGGCGGATGCGTCCGTACGGCGCGGGTGAGTTCGACGACACCTGGGTGTGGCAGCCGGTGAGCGGTCACGCCGCGGTCAAGCCCTATCGCTGCCCCGGCTGCGACCACGAGATCCCCGTCGGTCAGCCGCACGTCGTGGCGTGGCGGGACGAGTCGGTGGACGACCGCCGGCACTGGCACACCGCCTGCTGGCGCCGCTTCAGCGCCCGCTGACCCGCGCCTCGACCCGCGCCGGCGGCTCCACGCGTGCGATGGGCGGAGCGGTGGGTGCGGTCAGCGAGCGCGCGCCTTCCAGGCACCGCCGGCGAGCTGCTTGCCGGCATCGACGAACAGGCCGTTGCCGGTGTGCGCCTCGGCCAGCACCTGGTCGAGGGCACCGACGAACAGGTCGATCTCCTCCTGGCCCATGATGAGCGGCGGGATCAGCTTGATGATGTTCACGTCGTCGGCGGCGACCTGCGTGATGATCCGGTGCTGGTGGAACAGGGGCAGGACGATCGCCTGAGTGAACAGGCCCTTGCGCATCAGCTCCAGCAGCCGGAAGCGGCGGCGCAGGGTCTTGTCCTCCGGCCGGCCGAACTCGATGCCGATCATGAGGCCTTCGCCGCGGACCTCCGAGAAGAACTCGTAGCGGTCGACGAGGGTTTGCAGGGCGATCCGCAGCTGCTCGCCGACCTTGGCGGCGTGTGCGACCACGTCCTCCTCGTCCAGCGCGGTCAGCGTCGCGAGTCCGGCGACCATCGCCAGCTGGTTGCGGCTGAACGTCGACGAGTGCTTCATCGCCTTGCTCATCGACCGGTGAACCGACCGGACGATGGCGTCGCTGGTGAGCATCGCCCCGACCGGTACGTAGCCGCCGGACAGTGCCTTGGAGACGGTGATGATGTCCGGCGTGATGCCGTAGTGCTCGTACGCGAAGAACCGGCCGGTGCGGCCCAGACCGGTCTGCACCTCGTCGGCGACGAGGAGGGAGCCCTTGGCGTGCAAGGCTTCCTGGGCCCCCTGCCAGTAGTCAGCCGGCGCGAGGTGCACGCCCTTGCCCTGGATCGGCTCCACCACGAACGCGGCCACGTCGCCGCGTGCGACCTCGCGCTGGAGGGCGTCGAGGTCGCCGAACGGCACCACACCGACGCCCGGCAGCAGCGGCCCGAAGCCTTGCTGGAAACCCTTGCTGCCGTTGAGCGCGAGCGCGCCGGTGGTCAGGCCGTGGAAGGCGTGGTCGGCGTACAGGATCCGCGTCCGGCCGGTCGACTGGCGGGCGAACTTGATGGCGGCCTCGACCGCCTCCGCTCCGGAGTTGGTGAACACGGCCCGCTCGATGCCGTCGTGGGCACGGGCCACGAGCTGTTCGGCCAACAGGCCGGCGAGCAGGGCACAGTCCATCTGGACCAGGTTCGGCAGGTCGGCGTCCAGCGCCTCGTGCAGCGCCGCCTTGACCGCGGGATGGTTGCGGCCGAGGGCGAACACCCCGAAGCCGGCGAGCGTGTCGAAGTAGCGCTCGCCCTGGTCGTCCCAGAGGTAGCAGCCCTCGCCGCGGACATAGAAGCGGTCGAAGCCGAGCGTCTGGAGCACGTTCGCCAACTGTGGGTTGAGCAGGCGCTGGTGCAGCGCGTAGTTCTCCCCGTGCCGCTGGGCCAGGGTGGCGTGCAGGTCGAACGGCACTACAGGAACCTCCGCAGCAGCCGGTCCTTCAGCCGCGAGTAGGGCGGGTACATCAGCTTCACGTCCGGTTTCATCGGCTTCTCCAGCACCGAGCGGCGGTGGCTGAAGGCGTCGAAGCCGGCCTTGCCGTGGTACGAGCCCATGCCCGACTCGCCGACACCGCCGAACGGCAGGTCCGGGACCGCGAGGTGCAGGAGCGTGTGGTTCACGAGCATCCCGCCCGACGAGGTGCCGTGCAGGACCTGCTTGGCGGTGGCGTCGTCGGTGGTGAACGCGTACAGCGCCAGCGGCTTGTCGCCCGCGTTCACCCGCTCGATGGCCTCGGCTACGTCGTCGACCGGGATGATCGGCAGGATCGGTCCGAAGATCTCCTCCTGCATGAGCGGCGCATCGTCCGCGACCTCGTCGACGACGGTGGGGGAGAAGTAGCGACTGTCCGCGTCGCGCTCGCCGCCGAGCACCACCCGCTCGTACCCGCCGCCGTCGAACAGACCGGACAGGCGCTCGAAGTGCCGGGCGTTGACGATGCGGCCGTAGTCGGACGAGGCCTTCGGGTCGCTGCCGTAGAACTCGCGGACCGCGTCGGTCAGCGCGCCGACGAAGCGCTCGTGCACCTGCCGCTGCACGTAGACGTGGTCCGGTGCGACGCACGTCTGGCCGGCGTTGACGTACTTGCCGAACGCGATGCGTCGCGCCGCGATGGGGATGTCGGCGTCGGCGGCGACGATCGTCGGGCTCTTGCCCCCGAGCTCCAGGGTGACCGGTGTCAGGTGCTCGGCCGCGGCGCGCATGACGACGCGGCCGACGGTCCCGTTGCCGGTGTAGAAGATCGTGTCCCAGCGCTGCTCGAGCAGGGCCTGGGTCTCGGCGACGCCGCCCTCCACGACGGCGAACGCGTCCGCATCGAGGTAGCGCGGTACCAGCCGGGCGAACACCGCCGAGGTGGCCGGGGCGAGCTCCGACGGCTTGAGGACGGCGCAGCAGCCGGCCGCGATCGCCGCGCCGACGGGGGCCGCGAGCAGCTGCAGCGGGTAGTTCCACGGGGCGATCACCAGCGCGACGCCGAGCGGCTCGCGGTGGACGTACGCCTTGCCCGGCTTGCTGGTCATCGGCGTCGCCACCCGCTCGGGCTTCATCCACGAGCGCAGTTGCTTCGCCGTCCGGGTGAGGTCGGCAACGGTGAAGCCGGTCTCGGTGAGGTAGGACTCGGTCGCGGACTTGCCGAGGTCCGCGTGCAGCGCGGCGTCCCAGTCCGGGAGGTTCTCGGAGATCATCGCGGCAAGCCGCTCGAGCTGCGTGGTCCGCCAGGACGGGTCCTTCGTCCGGCCGCCGGCGAACGTCGTCCGCAGCCGGGCCACCAGGGCGGCCGGGTCCTCGGCGTGGGTGGCGTGCGGGCGGTCGAGCGTCGTGGTCATGGGCACCTCGCGGCGGTGGGCTGGGATGCCACCGTAACGCCCGGCGACCGGCGGTCGCCGGGGCGCCGCAGGTCAGTGATCGGGCCGCACGTCCTCGTCGTCGTACGGCTCGTCCACGCCGGCTTCCCGGAACAGCGCCTGCGTGCGGCTCATGTCGTCGTCGTCGAGCGTCGGCAACGGGTTCTCCGCGGTGTCGTCGGACACCGCGGAGTCGGACAGGGAGTCGGACACGATGTCGTCCGACTCGGGCTCGGTCCAGCTCTGGGCGCCGAACGGAGTCGGGCGCGCCGGCGCCGGGACCGCCCGCTGCTGGCGGCGCTGCTCGACGTCGGCGGTGAGCTGCTCGAGCTCGCCCTGGAGGTTCGCGATCGCCTGGCGCAGCTGGCCGCTGCGCTTCTCCTGCACGGCCTCGTTCGCCTGCAGGAGCTGGTGGTGCTCGGCCAGCGCGATCTCGCGCCGGTGCGCGGTGGCCCGCTCGAGCTCGGCCGCCTCCTGCCGCGCGTCGGCGAGGATCGTGTCGCGGTCCTCCAGCGCCTCCGCATGGATCTGCTCGGCCTCGAGCCGGGCCTCGGCGAGCAGCCGGTCGGCCTCGGCGGAGGCCTCCGACACCCGCTGCTGCGCCTCGGCCTGCGACCGCTGGGTGAGCGCGCGCGCCTCGCCCGCGGCCTGGTCGTAGATCTCCTTGGCCTCGCTGCGCAGCCGCTGGGCGTCGCCGGTGGCGACCGATCGCTCGGCGGCCGCGGCGGCCCGCTCCTGCTCGGCGTCGTCGAGCGCGGCCTCGCGGACGCGCTGGGCCTCGTCGGCGGCGTCCGCGCGCAGCAACGCTGCCTCCTCCTCGGCGGCGGTGACGATCTGCTGGAGGCGCAGGCTCATCGTGGACAGCGGGGACAGCGTCACCGGTGGGTTGGCCCGCAGCTCCTCGAGCTCGAGCAGGGCGGCGTCGCGCTCGCGCTCCATCGCCCAGAACTGCTGACCCCAGTGGTCGAGGTAGGCCTCCACCTGGGCGCGGTCGAACCCGCGGAAGGTGAGGTCGAACTGCTCGGTGACGGCGGACGCGGAGGACGGGGCGTCGTCGAGATCGTCCGGCTCGATGACGCGCGGGGAAGTGTGCTGGGTCGCCATGCTCCCTACTGTGCCGCCCGAGGGGCACCGCGCACCGCATCCGCGCGCGTGTCGCGCAGAATGGGTCGGGTGCGCCGGACACTCCTCGCCGCCCTGATCGTCCTCGCCGCGCTGCTCTCGGCGTGCGGGGGCGGGCACGCCGGCGCCCCGTCCGGCACGGCGCGCACCGGCCCGGGCGGCTCGTCCCTGTCGTGGGGCCCGTGCAGTGACGTGTACAAGGGCCACTACCAGTGCGCGACGCTGACCGTGCCGCTCGACCATTCGGGCACCGTCCCGGGCACCATCCAGATCGCGCTGATCAAGACTCCGGCGACCGACCCGAAGCAGCGCATCGGCTCACTGCTGGTCAACCCCGGCGGCCCGGGGGCGAGCGCCCTCGACGACTGGGACTTCCTGTCCGGCCAGGTCGACGCGGCCCTGCACAAGCGGTTCGACGTGATCGGCTTCGACCCCCGGGGGGTCGGGCACTCGACGGCGATCGACTGCCTGTCCGACGCGCAGGTCGCGGCGTTCACCTCCGTCGACCTGGACCCGAGCACTCCCGCCGAGACGACCGCCCTGGAGACGATCTCCCGGCAGGTGGCCGACACCTGCGCGGCCAAGCAGGGCACCCTGCTGCGCTTCGTGGGCACGGCCGAGGCGGCGCGGGACATGGACGACATCCGCGCCGCGCTCGGGGACCAGAAGCTGACCTACCTCGGCTTCTCGTACGGGACCCTGCTCGGCGCCATGTACGCGCAGGAGTTCCCCACGCACGTCCGGGCGCTCGTCCTCGACGGGGCGCTGAACCCCGCGCTCGGCGCGGTCGCCAGCGTCGACGAGCAGAGCAAGGGCTTCGAGGCCCAGCTCGACGCGTTCCTGGCCGCGTGCGCCGGGTCGCGTGCCTGCCCCTGGCACATCAGCGGCAACGGGCAGGCGGACCTGGCGAGCCTGCTCGCGTCGATCGAGCGGTCGCCGCTGCCGACCGACTCCTCGCGTCGGCTGACCGTCGGGGACGCGTTCTACGGCATCGGCGTCGCGCTGTACTCGCGGCAGTCCTGGCCGGTGCTCGAGCAGGCGCTCGCGCAGGCGGCGGCCGGCGACGGGAGCAGCCTGCTGGCACTCGCGGACAACTACACCGAGCGCGCGCCGGACGGTTCGTACAGCAACACGATCGAGGCGAACCTGGCCATCAACTGCCGTGACTACGCGTGGCCGAGGACACCGGCCGCGTTCTTCTCCGCGGCGAAGGCGTCGGCGTCGGTCGCGCCGATCTTCGGGCCGTCGAACCTCGACGAGACGCTGCCGTGCGCGTACTGGCCGGCCGACGCGAGCGGGACCGGTGCGCCGGGGCCGCTGACGGCGCAGGGGGCGCCACCGATCCTCGTGGTCGCGACGACGGGCGACCCGGCGACGCCGTACTCCGACGGGGTGGCCCTCGCGCACCAGCTGACCAGCGGCGTGCTCATCACGAACGTCGGCAACCAGCACACCGCGTACGGGTACAGCGCGTGCGTGCGCGCGTACGCCGACGCGTACCTGATCAACCTGACGAACCCCGGCCCACAGCGCTGCGACGACGAGTAGCCGACCCGCCAGCCGGGTGACGGCGGTGACGGTGACCGGTGTCACGACATCGCCGCATTGTGCTGCGCGACAAGGCATTTCGCGTTCGCCGGCAGGTGTCGCCGGGTGACTCACCGCGCGGCGGTCCTTGCCAGCGGTGTCCGTTTCGTGCTGATCTGGTCCGCGAAGCCAGCCGGGCCTGAGCGCCCCTGGTAGCGCGGGCAACGGCGCCCGCCGCGGGCCGCGTGCCCGCCGTCCTGCCCGTCCCCTGACCGCCCCGCCCTCCTTCGGCGTGCGGTGGCCCGGCCGCGTTCCTCGCGCGTCCGGGAGCCCGCCCCAGACCCCCGGAGTCCGAAGATGCGCCTGGACATCGTCATCCCCGCCCACAACGAACAGCAGCGGATCGGCCCCACGCTGGAGCGCTACCTGCGCGCGGCGTCCGGCGCCGACCGCGACGTGCGGCTCCTCGTCGCGCTCGACGACTGCACCGACGCGACCGCCGACGTCGTCGGCGGGTACGCCGCGGCCGACCCGCGCGTGCGGGCCTTCCGCTACCCGCGGCTCGGTAAGGGCGGGGTGATCCTGGAGACCTTCCGCCGCTGCGAGGCCGAGCTGGTGGGCTTCGTCGACGCCGACTGCGCGACGCCGCCGCAAGAGCTGCTGCGCCTCGCCCGGACGGTGGTCGACGAGGACTGTGACGCGGCCATCGCCAGCCGCTGGCACCCCGCGTCGCTCGTGCCGGGACGCCGCGCCTGGCGCCGCCGGGCGGCGAGTGCGGGCTTCGCGCTCGCGGTCCGGCGGGTGATGCGGCTGCCGTACCGCGACACGCAGTGCGGCGCCAAGGTCGTGCGCGCCGAGGCGATGCGCCGCCTCGTGCCGCTGGTGTCCTCCCGCGACTTCCTGTTCGACGTGGACCTCCTGGCAGTGGCGCGCTCCCTCGGGCTGCGGGTCGCCGAGGTGCCGACGGTCTGGGTCGACCAGGACGGCTCGCGCCTCGCGGCCGGGCGCGACGGCCGGCGGATGGCCGCGTCGCTGCTGCGACTGTGGGTGCACCACCACACGCTGCCGGTACGGCTGCCGGCCGCGCCCGCGGTGTCACCGGAGCAGGGCCGGCCGGCGCTGCGACCGGTGCGGCTGCACCCGCGGGAAGGTGCGGGTCGGCGTGCGGCCTGACGTCGCGCTGGTCGCCCCGTACCCGACCGGCGGGCGCCGGCACGAGGGGGCCAGCGGAGTCGCGTCGTACGCGGCCAACCTCGCGCACGGCCTGGCCGGTGCTGGGCTGGACGTCTGCGTCGTCGCGCCCGGGCGGTCCGCGGGGCCGCCGGCCGAGAGCGACGGGCCGGTCCGGGTCCGGCGCTGCATCCGCCGCGGGCCGCGGGCGGTGCCGTCGGCACTGCGCGCCGCCCGGGCCACCGGCGCGCCGGTCGTGCACCTCCAGCACGAGCTGTTCCTGTACGGGGGGCCGCTGTCGGTCCCCGGCCTGCCGGTGGCGCTGCGCGCCACCCGGCAGGCCGGCCTACCGGCCGTCGTGACCCTGCACCAGGTCGTCGATCCCGCGGCCGTCGACGCGGCGTACGTGCGGATGCACCGGGTGGCCGCGCCCGCCCCGCTCGCACGGGCCGGGCTCGTCGGGGTCCAGCGCGCCGTCGGCCGGCTGGCGGCACGGACCGTCGTGCACGAGC
>DASVGV010000067.1:0-12905 GCA_036379355.1 Mycobacteriales bacterium
CGAACGACGCCGCACGCCGCATGGACGACATCGACGCCGCGATCTTCAAGGTCGCCACCGACGAGTGGGCCAGGGGCAACAAGATCGGTGAGCGCAACGGCTGGCGCAACGCGCAGGCCTCGGTGCTCGCGCCCACGGGCACCATCGGCTTCATGATGGACTGCGACACCACCGGCATCGAGCCCGACTTCTCGCTGGTGAAGTTCAAGAAGCTCGTCGGTGGCGGCTCGATGCAGATCGTCAACCTGACGATCCCGCGGGCGCTGCGCAAGCTCGGCTACACCGAGGAGACCGTCGAGGCGATCGTCGAGTACATCGCCGACAAGGGCCACGTCATCGACGCCCCCGGGCTGAAGCCCGAGCACTACGAGGTGTTCGACTGCGCCATGGGCGCGCGCTCGATCGCCCCGATGGGGCACGTGCGGATGATGGCCGCCATCCAGCCGTTCATCTCCGGCGCGCTGTCCAAGACGGTCAACATGCCCGAGCAAGCCACGATCGAGGACATCGAGCAGATCTACTTCGAGGGGTGGAAGCTTGGCCTCAAGGCGCTCGCCATCTACCGCGACAACTGCAAGGTCGGCCAGCCGCTGTCGGCCGGGGACAGCGCGCGCAGCGGAGAGAATGTCGTCGTCGAGAACCGGCCGACCCGCAAGCGGCTGCCGAAGAACCGACGCGGGGAGACCGTGTCGTTCTCGGTCGCCGGCGCGGAGGGCTACCTCACCGCGAACTCCTACGAGGACGACGGGCTCGGCGAGCTGTTCATCAAGATGAGCAAGCAGGGATCGACGCTCGCCGGCGTGATGGACGCCTTCTCCATCGCCATCTCGATCGCGCTCCAGTACGGCGTGCCGCTCGAGACCTACGTCGGCAAGTTCACCAACATGCGGTTCGACCCGGCGGGGATGACCGACGACCCCGATGTGCGGATCGCCAGCTCGGTCATGGACTACCTGTTCCGGCGGCTCGCGCTGGATTTCCTGCCGTACGAGAAGCGCGCCGAGCTCGGCATCTTCACCGCCGAGGAGCGTGCGGCGAGTGTGGCTACCTCGTACGGCACGACGTCGCCCGCGCCGGCCGACGACGAGGACGCCCCCGACCTGGAGGAGATGCGCGGCTCGGTGGCGGTCGCGCAGCCTCCGGCGCCTGCCGCGCACTCGTCGGTGGAGCTGCTCGAAGCGCAGCAGGGCACGGCCGCCGACGCGCCGCTGTGCATGAACTGCGGGGTGAAGATGCGCCCCGCCGGCAGTTGCTACGTCTGCGAGTCCTGCGGCAGCACCAGCGGCTGCAGCTGACCGACTGATCGGGTCAGTGGTTCAGGGGGTGCTCCGCCGCCTCGATGGCGTGGTCGAGGCGGCGGTGCCGGCACCGCCAGCACCGGTCGCTGCCCGCTGTCCGCAGCGCCCGGACGTGGCCGCAGCCCTCGTGCCGCACCGTGCTCCGCGTGGAGAACAAGCTCATGATCGCGACCCAGTCCATGAACACGACGGCGGCGAGCAGCACCAGGCCCAGAATGACGATCACGGTGATCAGGCCAGCATCCATCGTCAGTTCCTCTCGCGGCGGCGCCGGTGTCGGCGAGTCGATCTCTTACGTATCGTAACCCGATAGACCCCTGCTTACGCGTCATTCGCCCGTCTGGGTGCAGCAGGCTCAGGCCGCGCTCAGGCTGTGAGCGGACGTACGGGGCATAAGGGTGCCGCCGATCGGACGCTCAGGTCACACCCCCCGCCCGGCCGAGAACCTTCAGGTGTCCGAGCACGTGCCGGCGGTCGACCCGCGCCGGGGGTGGGCGTTCGACGCCCTGGTGACCCTGGGTGGCGTCGTCGTGGCCATCATCGGGTTCGCGCTCTGGGTGTCTGCTCCGATGACCATGCACCCGCAGGCCGTCGTGGCCGCGCTGCTGGTCGTGGTCATGACCCAGTTCCCGCTGGTCCTGCCGCAGCGGGCCGGGGACGCGGCCATCGGCTTCGAGGCTTCCGCGCTCGTGTTCATGGTGCTCATGACGTCGACGGGCGAGGCGCTCTCCCTCTGGTTCGTGGCCCAGCTCATCACCCAGCTGCTCGACCATCGACCGCCCCGGGTGCGCCTCTTCAACTTCGGGATCACCAACCTGTCCGCGGGCGCTCTCGCCGGCGTGATCGTCCTCGGCATGTCGGTGCGCCGGGACACGATCGGCGAGCTGAGCGTCACGCTCGCCGCCTGCGCCGCGTACTTCCTCGTCGACCTCATCGTCACCGGCATGTCACTGGCGATCGAGGCCGGCGAGCCGCCGTTCTCCGGCCTGCGCTGGACCGGCGTCCCGCTGCCGCTGCTGTGCTTCGTCGGCATCGACACCCTCGGCTACCTCGGCGCCGTGCTCGAGCGGCACCTCGCGGCCTGGACGCTGCTCCTGCTGCTCGTCCCCGTGGGCACCATCCTGGTCGCGGTCCGCAGCATCAACGCCGTCCGTACCTCCCACGAACGCCTGTCGCAGCTGTTCGCTGCGGCCGCGACCGCGCCCGACTGGGGAGATGCGGCCGGAACCGAGGCGCGGCTGCTCGAGGAGGTCTCCCGGGTCCTGCGCCGGACCACGGCGCGGATCCTCGAGCGGCCGGCCATCGGCGCGGAGATCAGCGCGCCCCTCGAGGTACGCGGCCACCCGGTCCGGCACGTCGTGGCCTGGCGCGCCCGCGCGACCGAGAAGTTCGACAGCGACGACGTCCGCACCCTCGAGACGCTCGTCGGCATCGCGGCGGCCGCGATCAACCGCCGCCGCCTCGCCGACGAGATGACCCACCTCGCCCGCCACGACCCGCTGACCGGGCTGGCGAACCGCACGGTGTTCACCGACCGCCTCGACCACGCGCTCGAACTGCGCCGCGACGCCGGGCCGGCCAAGCAGGTCGCGATCCTGTACTGCGACCTCGACGGCTTCAAGTCCGTCAACGACCGGCGCGGCCACGAGAGCGGCGACCTGCTGCTCGCGATCGTCGCCGGCCGCATCCAGTCCTGCCTGCGGCCCGGCGACACCGCCGCCCGCCTCGGCGGCGACGAGTTCGCCGTCCTGCTCGAGCAGGTGACGACCGGCGGCGCCGAGCAGGTCGCCGAGCGGATGCTGGACCAGATCGCCCTGCCGCTGAAGATCGACGGCAGTGAGGTGCGCGTGACGGCCAGCATCGGCATCGCGTACGTCAGCGACGAACAGCGCGCCGTCGATCTCATGCGGCATGCCGACACGGCGATGTACCGGATCAAGGCCGCGGGCAAGAACGGGTACGAGCTCTTCCACCCGATCATGCAAGCCGACAGCATGTCGCGGCTGCGGCTCGAGGACGCCCTGCGGGTCGCCGTCCAGGACAAGGTCTTCACGGTGGCGTACCAGCCGATCGTCGACCTCGCGACAGGGGAGCTGTCGAGCTTCGAGGCCCTGGCGCGCTGGGAGCACCCGGAACTGGGCGTGATCGCGCCGGACCGGTTCATCCCGATCGCCGAGCGGCTCGGCCTGATCGGCGAAATCGGCCTGCACATGCTCGAAGAGGCGTACGTCGGCGGGCAGGCACTCCAGTCGCGCCTGGGCCGCCCGCTCGGCCTCGCGGTGAACGTCTCACCGCTGCAGATCACCGACCCGAAGCTGGTGCGCTGGGTGCAGTCCTGCGTGGCACGTCACCCCCAGATCGGCCTCACCCTGGAACTCACCGAGATGAGCCGGCTCGGCGACGACGACGCGACCGTTCGCGCCCTGGACGGCCTCGTCGCCGCAGGGGCCGTCGTCGCGGCGGACGACTTCGGTACGGGCTATTCGTCGATCTCCTACTTGCACCGGCTGCCGGTGACGACGGTCAAGATCGACCGGAGCTTCACCAAGGACCTCACCGTCGGTCGCTCGCTCCCGGTCGTGAAGGGCGTCGTCGCGATGGCCCGCGCCATGGACCTCACCGTCGTCGCCGAGGGGATCGAGGACGGAGCCACGTCCGCGGAACTGCGCGACATGGGCGTCCGCTTCGGCCAGGGCTACTACTTCTCCCGGCCGATGAGCCTCGACGACGCTCTCGAGTGGGTCGCCGTGCGGGACTCGGCAACCGTGCGCCGGTACGCCGTCGCCGGCGCCTGAGTCAGGCCGCCACCGGGAGCGGGAACCGCTCCGAGCGGGTCTCCGGCGCGTCGTCGGTCGTCCTCGTGAGGAACCGATCCGGCAGGCTGAGCTTCCAGATCGTGCGCAGCGTCTCGGCGTACTGCCGGGCCAGCGACCCGGTGGTGTACGGCAGCCGGTAGCGCTCGCACAGGTCGCGGACCCGCTCGCCGATCTCGGCGTACCGGTTGCTCGGCAGGTCCGGGAACAAGTGGTGCTCGATCTGGTAGCAGAGGTTCCCGGACAGGAACGCCATGAGCCGCCCGGCACGGAAGTTCGCCGACCCGAGCATCTGCCGCAGGTACCACTGCTGCGGCGTCTCGTTCTCGAACTCCTCCAGCGTGAACTTCTCCGCGCCGTCCGGGAAGTGCCCGCAGAAGATCACGGCATCCGCCCACAGGTTGCGGACCAGGTTGGCGGTGGCGTTCGCGGTCAGTGTGGAGAGGAACTGCGGCCCGGTCAGCGCCGGGTAGACGACGTAGTCCTTGAGCACCTGGCGGCGGACCTTGCGGCCGATCTCCTTGAGCTGCTTCCAGGTCTGCTTCGGGTCCTTCTCCCGCCGGCGGATCTTCTCCAGGTCCAGGTCGTGCAGGGCCACCCCCCACTCGAACAGCAGCATCAGCAGGGCGTTGTAGACCGGCTGTCCGAGGTTGACCGGGTGCCACTTCTGGTCCCGTGTCACGCGCAGGATGCCGTAGCCGACGTCGTTGTCCTTGCCCACGACGTTGGTGAACTTGTGGTGCACGAAGTTGTGGGAGTGCTTCCAGTGCGCGGACGGGCAGGTGGTGTCCCACTCCCAGCTCGTCGAGTGGATCTCCGGGTCGTTCATCCAGTCCCACTGCCCGTGGATGATGTTGTGCCCCAGCTCCATGTTCTCGATGATCTTGGCGAGGGACAGGAACGCCGTACCGGCCACCCACGCGGGGGGGAACGAGCTGGCGAACAGCGTGATCCGGCCCGCGGCGGCCAGGGCGCGCTGCAGGGCGATCGCGCGTCGGATGTAGGCCGCGTCGGCCTCGCCGCGCGCGGCCTCGATGTCCTTGCGGATGCCGTCGAGCTCGGCGCCGATCGCGTCGATGTCCTCGTCGGTCAGGTGGGCGTAGGCCCGGATGTCGGTGATCGCCACGGATGGCCCTCTCGTGTCGGTCTCGGTCGATGGCCGTACGAAATGGTATTACCGCTGGTAACGGATATCAAACGTCCAGCACGCAGTCGCCGGCGGCCGCCGAGATGCAGGTCTGGATGCGGTCGCCCTCCTGATGGGTCTGGCCCGAGCGCAGGTCCCGGACGCTGCCCTTCGCCAGGGGCACGACGCACGTCTGGCAGATGCCCATTCGGCAGCCGAACGGAAGCAGGACACCGTTCTGCTCGCCGGCCTCCAGCAGCGTCGTCGCGCCGTCGACCGTGACCGTCTTCCCGCTGTTGCCGAACGTGACCGTCCCGCCTTCGCCGCCGGCGCCCGCGAGGTCGACGGAGAAGCGTTCGACATGCAGTCGATCGCTGATTCCCCTTGCCTTCCAGGCCCTCTCGGCGGCATCCAGCATTGCCGGCGGGCCGCACGCCCAGGTCTCGCGCGCGGCCCAGTCCGGGACGGCGTCGGCGAGTCGGTCGAGATCGAGCATGCCGTCGCGGTCGGTGAGGCGCTCGATGAGCACGAGCGACTCGTGTGCGCGGTGCATCGCCTGTAGCTCCGCGCGGAACAGCACGTCGGCCTCGGTCGGGGCGCTGTGCAGCAGGACGACGTCCGGTGTCCGCCCGCGGCGGTCCAGGGTGCGCAGCATCGCCATGACCGGGGTGAGCCCGCTCCCCGCCGTCAGGAACAGGATCTTGTCCGGCGGCGGCTCCGGGAGGACGAAGTCGCCCTTCGGCGCGGCGAGGCGGACGACGGTCCCGACCTGCAGGCTGGTCAGGTGGCTGGAGAGGAAGCCCTCCGGCATCGCCTTCACGGTGATCGCGATCGTGTCCTGGCCGCGGGAAGGTGCGGACGACAGCGAGTACGACCGCCAGTGCCAGCGCCCGTCCACCTGGACGGCGATGCCGACGTACTGGCCGGGCCGGTAGTCGAAGTTCCAGCCCCACCCCGGCTTGATGACCAGGGTCGAGGCCTGCGCCGTCTCCGGCACGACGTCGACGATGCGCCCGCGCAGCTCGCGGGACGACCAGAGCGGGTTCAGCAGGTGCAGGTAGTCGTCGGGCAGCAGGGGCGTGGTCAGCCAGCGCGCGAGGCGGCGGGCGGACGCCAGGCGGCCGCCGTGCGGGGCGGGGGTCTCGGTCATGCGGGCCTCTCGACGCGAAGGGAGGCGAATCATCCGACCTCCGATTTACCCGTGTCAACGAGTAACACACACTTTCGGATGCGGCCGCCGACGTGTGCCTCGTCGCCGGGGCGGCAAGGACAACCGGGACGACTGATGTCTGAGGAGAGGCAGGACATGTCCGAGCACCCCACCGTCACCCTGAACAACGGCGTCGAGATCCCGCAGCTGGGATACGGCGTGTTCCAGATCCCGCCGGACGACGTGTACGACGCGGTCACGACCGCGCTGCGCGCCGGCTACCGGCACATCGACACCGCGGCGATGTACCGCAACGAGGAGGGCGTCGGCCGGGCCATCGCCGACAGCGGGCTGCCGCGGCGGGAGATCTTCGTCACCACCAAGCTCGACAACAACGCGCACGGGGCGGACGCGGCGCCGGCCGCGCTGGATGCGAGCCTGCGCCGGCTCGGCCTGGACGAGGTGGACCTCTACCTCATCCACTGGCCGCGCCCGAAGGAGGACCGGTACGTCGAGACCTGGCAGGCCCTGGAGAAGGCGTACGCGGACGGCAAGGCGCGCGCGATCGGCGTGTCCAACTTCACGGAGCACCATCTGCGCCGGCTGCTGGCCGAGTGCACGGTCACGCCCGCGCTGAACCAGATCGAGCTGCATCCGGGCTTCCCGCAGGCCGAGGCCCGCGCCTTCCACGCCGAGCACCAGATCGCGACCGAGGCCTGGAGCCCGCTCGGCCAGGGACCCGCGCTGCTCTCTTCCCGGGTCGTGACCGAGATGGCGGAGCGGCTGGGCAAGGACGCCGGCCAGGTCGTCCTGCGCTGGCACCTTCAGCTCGGGAACGTGGTGATCCCCAAGTCCGTGACGCCGGAGCGGATCACCTCCAACATCGACGTGTTCGACTTCGAGCTGTCGCCGGACGACATGGCCGTGCTGTCGTCGATGTCCGAACCGGGCCGGCTGGGACCGGACCCGGACTCCTTCGGCTGAGGATCGGGGCGGCGGGTCAGCCGGTGGCGATCGGCGCGGCGACGAGCTCGTCGGGGATGCCGAAGGCGTCCACCAGCGTGCCGGCGTAGGGCCGCACCTCGCGGCACAGCTCGTCGACCAGGCCGGCGACCGACGCGCCCTGCTCGGTGCTGAGGTAGCCGTGCTCGAGGAAGTACGCGCGGTCGCGCTCGATCCGGGACAGCGCGAACAGGGAGCGCAGCTGCTGCACGAGCCACGGCGCGGCGGCCGGGAACGCCCGCAGGATCGTGTGCTCCATCGACGCCCGGAACAGCGCGCCGCCGTGATCCATGCACAGGTTCAGTGCCTCGGCCGGCTCGACGCCGTCGTCGACCAGCGCCTTGAGCCGCCGTCCGAGGGTCTCGACCAGATGCTGCTCGCGCCAGGCGAAAGCGGCCGTCAACCCGTCGGGGGACGTCCAGTCGCCGGGAGCATGGGTGGGTGCGAGCCGCTCGCCGATCCAACCGGCGACGGTGCGCAGCATGCCGACCAGGTCGAGGTCCTCGAAGTCCGCAACGTGGTCCGAGATCAGGTCTTTGACGACCAGCTGGGTGAGCACCGTGTTGTCGCCTTCGAAGGTGGTGAACACGTCGCTGTCGTTCATCAGCGTCACGAAGCGGTTCTCCGCCAGGTAGCCCTTGCCGCCGCAGCACTGGCGCGCGGCCCCGAGCGTCTCGGTGTTGTGCCACGTCGCGTACGCCTTCGTGCCGGCCGCGAGCGCCTCGACCGATCGCTGGTCGATGTCGTCCGGTTCGGCGAGCACGTGCGCGTACCGGCTCACCAGCTCGCGATGGGCGAAGACGAGGCCGTACGTCGTCGCCAGGGCCGGTAGCAGCCGCCGCTGGTGGGTCGTGTAGTCCATCAGCAGCTGGTCGCGGCCGTCGTCGCCGGGAAACTGCCTGCGCCGCAAGGCATACCGGACGGCGATCACCAGTCCGACCTGGGTAACGGACATGGCCTGGGCCGCGACCGCGATGCGGCCCTCGACGAGGGCGCCGATCATCGTGAAGAAGCGACGGGACGGGCTCTCGATCGGGGACGAGTACGTGCCGTCCTCGGCGACGCTCCCGTACCGGTCGAGCAGCGCCTCGCGCGGGACGCGGACGTCGTGGAAGCGCAGGCGCCCGTTGTCGACGCCGTTGAGCCCCATCTTGGCGCCGCAGTCGGTGATCTCCACGCCGATCCGCGGCGTGCCGTCCTCGTTGCGGATCGGCACGACGAACGCGTGCACGCCGTGGCCTTCGCCCCGGGTCTGCAGCTGCGCGAAGACCACCGCCGCGCGGCCGTGCAGCCCCGCGTTGCCGATCCAGTCCTTCCGGGCGTTCTCGTCCGGGGTCGTGATCACGAACTCCCGCGTCTCCGGGTCGTACCGCGCCTCGGTGCGCAGGTTGCGGACGTCGCTGCCGTGACCCAGCTCGCTCATCGCGAAGCAGCCGGGCAGGTCGATGCTCGCGACGCGATCGAGGTACGCAGCGTGGTGCCGGGCGGTGCCGAGGCGCTGGATGGCGCCGCCGAAGAGCCCGAACTGGACGCCGACCTTGACCATCAGCGACAGGTCCCCGAGTCCGATCACGGTGAACGCGGCGATCCGCTCGGCGATGGTGCTGTCGCCGGCGGCCGCGTCCTCGGCGCGCCGGGACCCGACGCCGTGGCCGGCCAGCAGCTTGGCGCGCTCGAAGACCAGCTCCCGGTAGGCGGCCCGGTCGATCTCGGGGTCGGGGTAGGCGAACTCCGGCCCCGACAGGATGCGGCGTAAGCGGTCCTTGGTGGGCGCCTGATCGCCGTCCAGCAGAGCCCGCAGGGTCGCAGTGAGAGCGGGGCCGGGGGCCTCACCGGTGGCAGGCGCAGGGACGGTGTCGGTCACGGCGGGACCGTACCCAGGGCGGGCGCGAGCGCACGCCGGTCCGCCGTCTTTCCGGCGGTGACCGGCCGCCGCGCGGTGACGTCGTCGGGCCGGGCCAGGATCGACGGGTGCTCGCCGACCTGCCGCCCGGGACGGTGGTGACGCGGGTCGAGGCGCCGTGCGGCGTGGGCGTCGCCTGGCCCGGCGGCAGCGGCGTGGTCGAGCGGTCCGCGTCGTGGCGCGCGGACCTGCGCTGGGCGTGGTGGGCCCCCGGGGTCCCGGGGGTGCCGGCGTCGTGGGACCTCGCCGCGGTCGCGGGCCTCGTCCACGGCCTGCGGCGCGCCGACCCGGCGGCGGTGTGGGCCGCCGCGCACGGGCTGCCGGTCCCTGCGCCCCAACGGGGTGAGCCGTCCCTGTTCGACCTCGGCTCCGGAGAGCCGGTCACGGGCGACGGCCAGCTCGACGCGTCGTGGGCGTCCGGCGGCTGGACCGAGTCGCCCGCTTCGGTCCGGCGGTGGGCTGAGCTGGCCCTCGACGTGCAGCAGCGGCAGGCGGAGGCGCTGGGACGTCTGGGGCGCCGGGCCCTGCTCACCGCACATGCGGAGTCCGCGGTGTCGCTGCTGTGCCTCGAGATGGCGCGCGGAGGGCTGCCGTTCGACGCCGGGGTGGCGGCCGGCCTCCTGACGCGGATGCTCGGCCCGCGTCCCGAGGACGCAGCGCACGAGGCGGCCCAGCGGCGGGAACGGGACGACCGCGTGCTCGCGACGCTTCCCCCGGGGACCGCCGTCGACCTGCGCAGCCCGGAGCAGGTACGGGCCGTCCTCGCTCGGCTCGGCATCGACGTGCCCGACACCCGCTCGTGGCGGCTCGAGCCGCATGCGTCCGCCTCGCCGACCGTCGCCGCGCTACTCGCGTGGCGCAAGGCAGACCGGGTCGCGACGACGTACGGATGGCGGTGGCTCGACGGCGCCGTGTCCGGGGGCCGCCTCCGGGGTGCATGGGCGGTGGCGGACGGCGGTGCGGGCCGAATGACGGCCGGCGCGGGCCTGCACAACATGCCGGCGGAGCTGCGCCCGGCGGTGCGGGCCGACCCGGGGCACGTGCTCGTCGGCGCGGACCTCGGCCAGGTCGAGCCCCGCGTACTCGCCGTCGTCTCGGGTGACCGGGCCCTGGCCCGCGCGGCCGCCGCGGACGACATGTACGCCCCGGTGGCCGCGCAGCTGGGCGTCGACCGGCCGACCGCGAAGGTCGCCGTCCTGGCCGCGATGTACGGGCAGACCAGCGGCGCCGCCGGCACCGCGCTCCGGGACATGGACCGCGTCTACGGGACGGCGATGGCCTACCTCCGGGCGGCCGAGCAGGTGGGGCGCGACGGCGGCGAGCTGCGGACCTACGGCGGTCGCCTGCTGCGCTTCGGGGCGATCACCGACGTGCCGGGCCGGGGCAGGTACGCGCGCAACGCGATGGTGCAGGGGGCGGCGGCCGAGCTGTTCAAGGCCTGGGCCGCGACGGTACGGGCGGGGCTGGCCGGGACGGGAGGGCAGATCGTGCTGTGCCTGCACGACGAGCTGTTGCTGCACGTCCCCGTCGCGGCGGCGGCCGCGGCGCAGGCCCTGCTCCGGGACGCCCTCGAGCAGACCGTCTCGTGGTGGGGCGGCGGGACCGGCGTGCGGTTCGTCGCGGCGGTGCGTGCGGGCGCGTCCTGGACCGACGTGCACTGACGCGGACCGACCGCGGCCTCAGGCGGGCAGGACCCGCTCGACGATCGTCCGGTGGGCGCGCGTCCCGCGCGGCGGGAGCGTGCCGAAGACCATCCCGCCCTCGGCGCCGAGTCGGGTCGCGCAGAACAGGTCCGCGACCTCGGGGGGCGCGTGCTCGAGCAGCAGCGAGGCCTGGAGCAGCAGAGCCATCCGCTCGACGACCCGCCGGGCGACGGCCGCCGCCGAGCCGGGATCGCCCGCGACCATCGCCACCCGGGTGTCGAGATCGGCCAGTGCCGCGTCGTAGGCCGGGTCGGCGCCCCGCGTCGCGCCGAGCTCCTCACGGACGACCGACCACGACTCCGGGTCGCGTGCCAGCGCTCGGAGAACGTCCAGGGCGTTGACGTTGCCGGAGCCCTCCCAGATCGAGTTGAGCGGTGCCTCGCGATACAGCCGCGGCAGACCGGACTCCTCGACGTATCCGTTGCCGCCGAGGCACTCGAGTGCCTCGCCCACCATCACCGTGGACCGCTTCGTGACCCAGAACTTCCCGACCGCGGTCGCCAGTCGCTTGAACGCCGCCTCGCGTGGGTCACCCTGTGCGGACCGGTCGACCGCGCCCGCGACCCGCATCATGAGGACGGTCGCGGCCTCGGACTCGATCGCCAGGTCGGCCAACACCGACGTCATGGCCGGCTGGTCGACCAGCAGCGACCCGAACGCGCGGCGGTGGCGGGCGTGGTGGACGGCCTGGACGAGCGCGGCGCGCTGGATGGCGGCGGCCCCGATCATGCAGTCCAGCCGGGTGTGGTTGACCATCTCGATGATCGTGCGGACGCCCCGTCCCTCCGGGCCGACGAGGAATCCGACAGTGCCGTCCAGCTCGATCTCGCTGCTGGCGTTGGAGCGGTTGCCCAGCTTGTCCTTCAGGCGCTGGAGCCGCAGGACGTTGCGCGTGCCGTCGTCGAGCACCCGGGGCACCAGGAAGCAGGACAGGCCTCCGGGCGCCTGCGCGAGCATCAGGAACACGTCGCTCATCGGCGCGGACGTGAACCACTTGTGCCCGCGCAGCGCGTAGGTGCCGTCGCCGCGGTCGGTCGCGGTGGTGGTGTTGGCCCGCACGTCCGAGCCGCCCTGCTTCTCGGTCATGCCCATGCCGGCCACGAGCCCGACCTTGTCGGTACGGGGCCGGAGGCCGGCGTCGTACGTCGTCGAGACCAGCAGTGGCTCGTACCGCGCGGCCAGCTCGGCGTTGTGACGCAGCGCCGGCACGATCGCGTACGTCATCGACACGGGGCAGTCGTGACCGGACTCGACCTGTCCGTCGAGGTAGAACCCTGCGGCCCGCACGACGTGCGGCGCCGGGCGGGTGTCGGCCCACGGGGCACCGGCCAGGCCCGCACCGATCGTCAGCCGCATGAGCTCGTGCCACGCCGGATGGAACTCGACCTCGTCGATCCGGTGGCCGTACCGATCGTGGGTCAGCAGCACCGGCGGGTTCTCGTTGGCCTGCCGTGCCCAGGTCTGTACCTGCTCGGTGCCGAGGTTCCGTCCGTACGCGTGCAGGGCGTCGAGGGCGTGCGCGCCGCCCTCGCGCGCCAGGGCCGCCACGAGCACCGGGTCGTCCGCCAGGTCGTGGCCGACGAGCGGCGGGGCCTGGTTGGTCACCTCGTGGGTGGCGGTGCGGTCCGGCGTCAGGGTCATGGCCCCAGTGTGCCTCCGGGCCCCTAGACGCGCCCCGCGCCGATCGACCGCCGCCGTTCACGGTGGTCGTGGGCGGCAGGTCCGTGGGAGGCTCGTCGTCGACCTTCCGGTAACACCGTCTCGCGCGAGACGACGAGCAAGGGGCTGTGACGTGGGCAAGAAGAAGGCCACGGGGATGAGCAAGCGGCTCGGGTACACCGACCGCGCGACCATCAACGAGAACAAGGACATCCTGCGCTACAACGAGCGGCTCGAGCGGGAGGCGCAGG
>DASVGV010000068.1:0-39502 GCA_036379355.1 Mycobacteriales bacterium
CGACCAGGGACTCCCAGGCAGCCTGGTCAGGACGCGACAAACCCGAGTCGCGGTGCAGCAGCAGGCCGAGTCGCAGCACCTTGACCAGGAACAGCACCGCCTCGGGGTCGACTCCCTCGGCCACGGTCCCGTCGCGCAAGGCCTCCTCCACGAGCGGGGCGACCGCTTCGGTCCACCGCCGGTCCGCCTCCCGTACAGCCGCCGCGACCTCCGGCTCCCGGCGGGCAGTCACGTACGTCTCGAGCAGCAGTGCCTCCACGTCGGTCAGCGCGCCGCGGTTCGCCGTGGCGCCCCGGGCGACCAGATCCGCTACCCGCTCCACGCCGGTATCGGCCGCGTCCACGTGCGGCGTCGACCGGCTGATCACGGCCTCGCGCAGCAGCGCGTTCTTCGACTCGAACCGGCCGTAGACAGCGCCCGTCGACAGACCCGACTCCCGGACGATGTCCTGGATGCGGGTTCCGTCGTACCCCGCGCGCGCGAACACGCGGGCCGCCGCGTCGAGCAGCGCCTCGCGCAGCGGGTCCCCGTCCCCCGGTACAGCGGCCGTCATCCGTCCGTCCCCTTCGTGCGACACCACCGGGCAGTCAACACGGCATCGGTCCGTCCGGTCGGAACTCTTGCACTCGCCCTCGAAGAATGATTATTCTTCGGGGACCTGCCCGCGTGAGCGACGTCACACTGGAGTGCGCCATGACCTTGGAGATCGACAAGCACGGCATCGACATGACCGGCCTGGTCACGGTCCCCGAGGACGGCTGGGAGGTGCCGCTCGCCGGCGAGTCCCGGTTCACCTGGGAGTACGACGACGGACGCGACCGGCTGCTGTCGCTGTACCAGAAGGGCAAGGACAAGCAGTGGGACGCGCAGTACCGCGTCGACTGGGACGCGGAGGTCGACCTCGACAACCCGCTCGGCATCCCCGACATCGCGATCCCGATCTACGAGTCGCGCACCTTCCAGGACCGGGTCAAGGACGACCCGAAGGAGCTCGGGCGGCTGCGCCGGGCGATGGCCTGCTCGCAGCTCAGCCAGTTCCTCCACGGCGAGCAGGGCGCGATGATCACGGCGGCGCACATCGTCGAGACGGTGCCGGATCTGGACTCGAAGTTCTACGCGGCCACCCAGACCATGGACGAGGCGCGCCACGTCGAGGTCTTCGACAAGTTCCTGCGCGACGTGGTCGGCATGGAGCCCTACCCGCTCTCGCGCCCGCTCGCGACGCTGCTCGAGCAGACGCTCTCGGACAGCCGCTGGGACATGCCCTACCTCGGCATGCAGGTCCTCATCGAGGGGCTCGCGCTCGCGGCGTTCGGCGGCATGCGCGACACCGCCGGCAACCGGGTGGCCAAGCAGGTCGTCGCGTACGTCATGCAGGACGAGGCGCGGCACGTCGCCTTCGGCCGGATCGCCCTCAAGGACGCGTACGCCGAACTGTCCGAGGCCGAGCGCGACGAGCGCGAGCAGTTCGTCGTCGAGGCGTGCTACCTGATGCGCAACCGGTTCCGCAGCGCCGACCTGTGGGAGCGGCTCGGCTACGACGTCCCGGACTGCCTCGACGCGATCGACAACTCGCCCAACGGCAAGTACTTCAACCAGCGCCTGTTCACCCGCATCGTCCCGTGCATCAAGGACATCGGCCTGTGGGGCCCGCGGGTGCGCGCGGCCTTCGACGACATGGGCGTCCTGGACTTCGCCGCGGCGAACCTCGACGGCCTCATGGCCGACGACGAGCGCACCGCCGAGGACCTCGACGCCGAGGACAAGGCCGTGGCGGCCCGCACGGCGGAGGTCGAGGAGGCCATCAAGGTCGGCGCCGCGGGCTGACCGCCGTACCGCCAGGCCTTCGGCCGCCCGGCCGGCCTGTTCGAATCGGGTCATGGCATCGCCCCTACAGAGATCATCGCGGGGCGATGTCATGACCCGATTCGCTCGCCGTCGGGGCCTGGTTGACTGAGGGCCCCGATCCCCAGGAGGCACCGTGTCCGACCGCGTGTCCGTGTCCGTCGACGGCGGCGTCGCCGACGTCCGGCTGAACCGACCCGACAAGATCAACGCGCTGGACCCGGCGATGTTCGCCGCGATCGCGGAAGCCGGGGAGTCCGTCCGCGCCGACCGGTCGGTGCGTGCCGTCGTGCTGTCCGGCGAGGGCCGCGGCTTCTGCGCCGGCCTCGACTTCGGCAGCTTCCAGGCCATGGCGGGAAACGGGGCCGGTGGCGGTGAGCGGACCGGTACGTCCGCGGTCGCCGAGATGAACGGGCGCATCACGCACCTGGGGCAGCAGACGGCGTACGTGTGGCAGGAGATCGAGGTCCCGGTGATCGCCGCCGTCCACGGGGTCGCGCTCGGCGGCGGCATCCAGATCGCGCTCGGCGCCGACCTGCGCATCGTCGCCCCCGATGCCCGGATGTCGGTGCTCGAGATCCGCTGGGGCCTCATCCCGGACATGACCGGCACCTGGATGCTGCCCAAGCTCGTCGGTCTCGACGTGGCCAAGGAGCTCGCGTTCACCGGCCGCATGGTCTCCGGCGAGGAGGCCGTCCGGATCGGTCTCGCGACGCGGGTGGCGGACGACCCGCGCGCCGAGGCGCTCGCGCTCGCCCGGGAGATCGCCGGCAAGAGCCCGCACGCCGTACGCGGGGCCAAGCGGCTGCTGAACGCCTCGGTCGGGCGGCCGGTTGCCGACCAGTTCGCCGACGAACGCGCCACCATCGGGTCGCTGATCGGCAGCCCGAACCAGGTCGAGGCGGTCACCGCGTACTTCGAGAAGCGGGACCCCGTCTTCGCCGACTAACCTCGAGGGGGCATGTCCGATACCGCACCACCACCGGGCCAGGGGCTGATCGCGCTCCGAACGAGGCTGTTCTTCCTCTCGTTCCTGCTGTACTTCTGGAAGCCGGTCCTGCAGGTCGATGACGGCGCTCCCACGAAGGTGCCCTGGGGCAGGTCCACCATTCCCGTCGACGCCGGCCACCATCGGTTGCGCTGCTATGTGTCCTACCCGTACTCGACGACCCTGGGTGACTCGACGACCGAGGTCGACGTCGCGGCAGGTGAGACCGTCCACATGCAGTGGCACTCGCCCTATCTGAACTTCGCCCGGGGTCGCTGGAAGCAGATCCGGTAGCGCAGAACGGTCAGGACCGGACGCGGGACAGTGCGTGGCGGACGAGGCCGACCAGGCCAGCCTTCGCCGACTCCCGCGACCGGGCATCGATGCGCATCAGCGGTACGTCCTCGGCCAGGGCCAGCGCCTCGCGGACGTCGTCGATCTCGTGCGACTCGATCCCGTCGAAGTCGTTCAGCCCGATGATGAACGGCAGCCCGCGCGACTCGAAGAAGTCGACGGCCGGGAAGGCGTCCGCGAGCCGCCGGGTGTCGACCAGAACCACCGCGCCGATCGCTCCGCGGACCAGCTCGTCCCACATGAACCAGAACCGGTCCTGCCCCGGCGTACCGAACAGGTAGAGGATCACGTTGCCGGGCAGGCTGATCCGGCCGAAGTCCATCGCGACGGTCGTCGTCGTCTTCGTCGAGACCTTGGACGTGTCATCGACGCCCAGGGACGCGGACGTCATCGCGGCCTCGGTCGTGAGCGGCGTGATCTCGGACACCGCGCCGACGAACGTGGTCTTCCCGACCCCGAAGCCGCCGGCAACGATGATCTTGACGGGTACGGGCCGGGCGACGGTCCTGGTCGGCGGCGCCGGAGCCGGGCCGGCCGCGTCGGCCGGAGCCGCGTCAGCCGGAGCCGCCTCGGCGACCGCTCCCTCAGAGAGCCTGGAGTCCATCGAGCACCTTCCCGAGCAGATCGACGTCCGGACCCGCGTGGGCCGGGACCGGCTTGTGTGCATCCAACATTCCCTCGGCGTGCAGGTCGCCGACGAGAACCCGCGCCACCCCGAGGGGCAGCTTCAGGTGCGCCGAGACCTCTGCCACCGACTGCATGTCGATGCACAGGCGTACGACCTCGGCTCGTTCGAACTGGAGGCCGTCCGCGCCGGCCCGTCCCGCGGCCGTGGCGCTGACCAGGGTCTCCATCGGCAGGTCGTCCAGGGCGCTGGAACGGGTACGGCCCCCGGTAACGGTGTACGGCCGCACCAGGCGTACCCCGTCGGCGTTCGTCGCGGACACGGTGGCCTACAGCGGCAGCGCGGCCTGCAGCTCGCGCCGCAGGGCGGGAGTCAGGACTGCCCCGGCGTGGCCGACGAGGCGCGCCATCTCGTACCCGACGAGGCCCACGTCGGCGCCGGGGTCGGTGAGCACCGTCAGGATGGAGCCGTCGCTGATCGACATCACGAACAGGAACCCCTGGCTCATCTCGACCATGACCTGCTTGACCGCGCCGTGGTCGAAGCAGCGCGCGGCGCCGCGGGTCAGCGACGACAGCCCGGACGAGATGGCCGCCAGCTGGTCGGCCTGCGTCCGGGTCAGCCGGCTGCTCATGGCCAGCAGCAGGCCGTCGGCCGACACCACCGCCGCATGCCGGACACCCGGCACGGCTGTGACGAACTGGTCGACCATCCACCGCAGGTCCTGCATGTCGGTGGCGGGGGCGTCCGGCTGCTCGCGGACGTCGCTCATGACGGCACCTCTCCCTGGGGATCGTCGGGCCCGAGGCGCTCCTCGTCCAGGCCGCCCCGTCCCAGTGTGAGGCCATCGCGGTACGCCGCGAACAAATGACGCGAACGATCCGGTGTCGGCTGCGCCGCGACGTCGTCGGCAAGCGCGTGGTCTGGCGCCGCGATCTGCGGCGCCATGTTGGTCAGTGGGATGCGGCGTGCCAGCCCGGCGTGCGTCTGCGACGCCTCGGCCGACGGCAGGGACGTGTGCATGGACGCCGGCGCCCGCATGGGCGCCACCGGCTCCTCGGGCAGCGGTACGGGCAGGGAGACCGGTGGCGGCTCCGGCAGCGGCGCGAGCGGGGCCGGCGCGAGGTCCTCGACCTGAGCCGGCGGCACGAACGGAGCCGGCGGGGCGTCCGCCCAGGCGGGGTCCGACCAGCCCGCGGGAACGTCCGGGGCGGGGGCTGAGCCCGCCGGCATCGACCAGGCGAGCTCCGGCTCCTCGCCCGCGTCGAGGTCGGCCGCGCCGATACCCAGGGGGTCGTCGACGGACTCGTACGACGTGTCGTAGGCCAGCTCGGCGGTCGGCTCGAAGGCAGGTGTCTCGGACGGGAGCGCGAACGACGGCTCCTCGGCGGGACCGTCGTACGACGCAGGCTCGGCCGTGGTCTCAGCCTCGGCCGGGTCGTAGACAGGCACCGCCCAGGGCTCGGGCTCCGCGGCGACCGGCGGCTCCGGAGCGGCTACCGGCGCCGGGTCCGCAGCGACGGGCTCGGTCGCGGTCACGGCGTACGAGGTCGTGGCTGGCGGCTCGGGCGGCAGCGGGGCGTACGTGACGGGCTCGGCGGACGGAACCGCAGGCGGCGCGACGGGGACCGGCGAAACCGGGGCCGGCGGCGCTGATGCCGGTGTGGCCGCCGGTGCGACCGGGGGTGCGACCGGAGGCGGCGGGGCAGCGGCCGGGAACGACGCCCCGGATCCCTGGCCGCCGACGAGCTCGGCGGGCAGGACGACGGTGGCTTCGATGCCGCCCTCCGGGGTCGCCGCCAGGCCCACGTAGACATGCTGGCGGGCTGCCAACCGGGCCACGACCGGGAAGCCGACCTGGCCGGGGGTCACGGGCACGCCGCCGCTGGCGAGCGCCTGGTTCACGTCGGCCAGCCGTTGGGGGTCCATGCCGACGCCCTGGTCGGTGACGGTGACGGCGAACGCATCGCCGGTCACCTGGCCCCGGACGCGCACGGGGGTCGGGGGCGAGGAGAAGACGGTGGCGTTCTCGATCAGCTCGGCGAGCAGGTGCACGACGTCGACCACGGCATCGGCGGCGACCTCGACGTCGCGGTCCAGGCTCACCTCGACGCGGTGGAAGTCCTCCACCTCGGCCACCGCCCCGCGCAGCACCTCGCTGGCAGGCACGGGCGCACCCGCGCTGCGGGGCTCCTCCCGGCCGGCGAGAAGCAGGACGCCTTCGGCATAGCGGCGCATCCGCGTCGCCAGGTGGTCCAGCGCGAACAGCTCGCCCAGTGCGCCCGGGTCGGCCTCCTTGGCCTCGAGCTGGTCGATCTGGGTCAGCTGGCGGACGAGCAAGGTGCGGTGACGGCTGGCGAGCTCGGCGAGCAGCGAGGCCGAAGACTCGGCGTCGACGGCACGCTGGCGTACGGCGGCCAGCTCCTCCTTCTGCCCGGCGACGACCTGGTCCAGCACGTCACCGGTGGAATGCGCGGCCTCGTCGTGCGGGCCGAACACCATGATCGCGGCGACCACCACGAGCGTGGCGACGAGTGCCACGAGCAGCCCGATCCACGACTGGAGTGCCGCGAGCACGATGACGACGACGAGCTCGGACAGCAGTACGGCGGTGAGCAGCCGGCGCATCCGGGTCTCGCCATCGAAGCCGGCCTGGGTCGCCCGGATGCTGCGCAGCCGGCCGACGAGGTCGTCCGTGCGCAGGGCGCCGCGGCCGGTGCTGCCCGCCTGGGTGGCCGGCGCGCGCCGGCGGCCGCGCGGACGCAGGCGATGGCCGCCAGACGCCGGGGCCGGGTCTACCGGGGCCGCGTGCTTCGCCTGCTCGGCCGTGGGCGCGCCCGCGGCCTGATCCGTCGTGGTGGTGGTCTGCACTGTCGCCCTCCGTAAGCGTCACACGAGGCTTCGACCGTTGGCGTCCCGACCTTGACCGCCGCAGGGCCGTCCGCGCAGCTCGCCGGACGCCCGCTCGGTCACGAACTCGGTCGCGGGGCGGACGGTGTGCGCTCTAGCGTGCCACCACCATGCACCTCACCTCGCGCCTGATGCGGGGCCTTCCCGATCTTCCTCCGGCCACCACCGGTGAGCCCGACCTGCGCTCGGCGAGCCGGTTCCTGCTGTGGGTCGCGCTCGGGCAGCGCCGTCGCATCCTGATCGGGGCGGTCTGGGGTACCGCCTGGATGGTGGCGCAGGCGCTCGTCCCGTACGCGCTGGGTCGCGGGCTCGACGCCGGTGTCCGGCGTCACGCGATGTCGCAGGTGGCACTGTGGTCGCTGGTCATCCTGGTGCTCAGCGGGGCGGTGGCCCTGGCCGGTGTCCTCCGGCACCGCACGGCGGTGATCAACTTCGTGACCGCGACCTCCCGGTGCACGCAGCTGGTGGCGCGGGCGGTCGCCGACCTCGGGCCGGCCACGCGGGACCGGTTCTCGGCCGGTGAGGTGGCCACGCTGGCCAACGCCGACGGCGACACGGTCGCTCGTACGCTCGACATCACCGCCCGCCTGTCCGGCGCCGTCGTCTCGGTGCTGCTCGTCGCCGTCCTGCTCGTGCTGTCCGCGCCGCTGCTCGGCCTCGTCGTCCTCGTCGGGCTGCCGGTCTCCGCGCTGGCGGTCGCACCGCTCGTCCGCCCGCTCGAGCGTCGAGAGGGCCGGGCCCGGGAGCTGCTGGGAGAGGCATCGGGACTGTCAGCCGATCTGGTCCTCGGGCTGCGGGTGCTGCGCGGGGTCGGCGGCGAGCAGCTGTTCCTCGACCGGTTCGACCGCGCCTCCCAAGAGGTACGCCGCGCGGGCGTGCGGGCGGGCGTCCTGTCGTCGGCGCTGGACGGGCTGCAGGTGCTGCTCCCGGGGCTGTACGTCGTTGCGGTGACCTGGGTCGGCGCGCGGCTGGCGCTGGACGGGCGGATCGACGCCGGCGAGCTGGTCACGGTCTACGGATGGTCGGCGTTCCTGCTGTTGCCGGTGCAGACCTTCGTGGAGGCGGCCAAGAAGTGGGCCGCAGCCACCGCGGCGGCCGCACGCCTCGTGGCACTTCTGCGCACGCCGCCGTACCGGACCGCTCCCGACCTGCCGCCCCCTCCGGCCGCCGGCGACCTCGTCGACCCGCCGACGGGGCTCGTCGTCGGTCCCGGCTCGTTCGTCGCGGTGGCCTGCGACGACCCGCACGCAGGTTCGGCCCTGGCCGACCGGCTCGGCGGCTGGTCCGACGGCGCAGCGACGCTCGGCGGCACGCGGCTGGCCGCGCTGGCGACGGACGACCTGCGCGCCACCGTGGTCGTCGCGGACCGCGAACCCGTCCTGCTGGCAGGGACGCTGGCGGCCGCGCTGGACGTACCGCGGGCCGGACCGGCCCCGAGCCCCGTCGAAGCACTGACGGTCGCGGCGGCCGACGACGTCCTCGACGTCCTGCCGACGGATGCCGCGATGCCGGCGCGCGGGCGCACCCTCTCCGGTGGTCAGCGCCAGCGCGTCGCCCTGGCCCGCGCGCTGCGTACCGGCGCTCCGATCCTGGTGCTGGACGAACCGACCTCCGCGGTGGACGCGCACACCGAGGCACGGATCGCCGGCCGGCTGCGCGCCGCGCGCGCCGGAGCCACCACCGTCGTCGTGACCACGTCGCCGCCGCTGCTCGCGGCGGCCGACCATGTGGTGTGGGTCCGGGACGGCCGCGTCGCCGGGCGAGCCAGCCACCACGACCTGCTGCGCAACGACCCGGCGTACCGCGCGTTCGTGACGCGCGACCTGGACCGCGAGCATCCCGGGGCCCACGCGTGAGCGTCCTGCCGATTGCCAGCCCGGCCGCCGTCCGGCGTCGTGCACTCGGTCTCCTCGCCGGCCACCGGGCGCTGGTCGGCGCCGCGCTGCTCGTCCAGGTGTTCGCCGCTGCCGCCGGGCTGGTCGGACCGGCGGTGCTGGGGCACCTCGTCGACGTCGTGGTCCACGGCGGTGCGCGAGACGAGGTGAACCGGGACGCGCTGCTGTTCGGCGCCGCGCTGGTGGCCCAGGCGCTGCTCACCTGGCTGGGAACGGCGCTGTCGGCGGTCGCGGGCGAGGCGGCACTGGCCGAGCTGCGCGAGGAGTTCGTCCACCGCGTCCTGGACCTGCCCCTGGCGACCGTGGAGGACACCGACGCCGGCGACCTCCTCGCGCGCGCGTCCAGCGACGTCAAGACCCTCCAGGACGAGGTACGGCAGGTGGTTCCCGTTCTCGCCGTCGCGGCCTTGCAGATCGTGTTCTTCGCGGCCGGCCTCGTGATCGCCGCGCCGCTGCTGGCACTCGCGCTGCCCCTGGGCCTGGTGCCGCTCGCGGTGTCGACGGTCTGGTACCGGCGCCGCGCCCCCGCGGCATCCCGCGAGATCCTCGCCGCCGCGGCCGCCACCGGCGGCCATGTCGTCGAGACGGTCGACGCCGGACGGACCGTCGCCGCGCTCCGCCTCGGACCGCAACGGCTGCGGGAGGCCGAAGCGGCGATCCGCCGGACCGTACGAGCGGAGTGGGAGGCGCTGCGCCTGCGGCTTGTCTGGTTTCCCTCCGCCGAGCTCTCGTACGGACTTCCGCTGGTCGGGGTGCTGCTCGGGGGTGGCTGGCTGGCGCTGCGCGGACACTTGTCGCTGGGGGCGCTGACGGCCGCGGCCCTCTATGTCCGCCTCCTGGTCGAACCCGTCGACACGCTGGTGTCCTGGCTCGACGAGCTGCAGATCGGCTCGGCGGCCATGGCCCGTCTGCAGGGGATCACGGACGTCCCCCGCCCGGCCTCGGCGGCCGGGGCGCCGAGCGGCGGGGACGTCGTGGCCGACGACGTCCGGTTCGCGTACCGCCCGGGCCACGACGTCCTGGCCGGCCTGTCCCTGCGCGTGCGCAGCGGCCAGCGGGTGGCGGTCGTCGGCCCCTCGGGTGCCGGCAAGTCGACGCTGGCCCGGCTGCTCGCCGGGATCGCCAGCCCCCGCGCGGGACGGCTGCTCGTCGGCGGCGCGGCGGTCGGCACCCTCGCGCCCGAGGTGGTCCGCGAGCACGTCGCCCTCGTCACGCAGGAGCAGCACGTGTTCGTGGGCACGCTGCGCGACAACCTGCTGATCGCGCGGCCGGCCGCCACCGACGCCGACGTGTGGGACGCGCTCACGGGGACCGGCGCACGCGCGTGGGTCGAGGGGCTGCCCCACGGCCTCGACACCCGCGTCGGGTCCGGGGCGCACCCGGTCTCCCCCGGCCAGGCCCAGCAGCTGGCACTCGCCCGGCTGCTGCTCGCCGACCCCGACGTGCTCGTGCTCGACGAGGCCACGGCGCTGCTCGATCCCGGCGCCGCCCGCGATCTGGAGCAGTCGCTCGCGGCCGTGCTGCACGGCCGGACGGTCGTGGCCATCGCGCACCGGCTCTCGACCGCCTTCGACGCCGACCTCGTCGCGGTCGTCGAGTCCGGCCGCGTGCGCGACCTCGGCACGCACGAGGAACTGCTGCGCGCCGGCGGCCCCTACGCCGAGCTGTGGCAGTCCTGGCAGGACGACCGCGACGACCCGGTGGAGTCCCCGTCCGGGGCGACTAACCGACCTGGCGCTCCTGGTCGGCCCAGTACGGCTCACGGAGCTCCCGCTTGAGGGTCTTGCCGCTCGCCGTCCGCGGGATCTCCTCGACGCGCTCGAACCCGCGCGGCACCTTGTACCGGGCCAGCCGCTCGCGGCAGAACGCGGTCAGGTCCTCGTCGGTGACCTCGCCGGTGACCACGATGACGGCCTGCACCGCCTCGCCCCACTCCTCGGACGGCACACCGAACACGGCGGCGTCGACCACCGCCGGGTGCTCGAGGAGAGCCGCCTCGATCTCCGCCGGATAGATGTTCATCCCACCGGAGATGATCATGTCGTTCTTGCGGTCGCAGATGTAGTAGTAGCCCTCTTCGTCCACGTACGCGACGTCGCCGACGGTGAGCCAGTCACCCCGCCGCGAGGCCTCGAACTTCTCCTCGGCCTTGTAGTACGTGTCGAAGGTGGCCGCGCCGCGCACGAAGAGCTCGCCCGGGACGCGGGGCTCGGTCACGAGCTCGCCGTCCTCGTCGAACAGAGCGATCTCCATCATCGGCGCCGGCCGGCCGCAGCTGCCCGGCTTGCGCATCTGGTCGGCCGGGGCCATGACGGTGTCCACCCCCAGCTCGGTGGACCCGTAGACCTCCCACAGCGACGTGTCCCCGAAGGCCTCGACGTACCGGCGCTTCAGCTCGAACGGCCAGGGCGCGGCGTTCGCGATGAAGCGCGCCAGCGACGAGGTGTCGTAGCGGGCGATGACATCCGCCGGCAGGTCGAGCACGCGACGGATCGGCGTCGGCGCCGAGAACGTCGTGGTAACGCGGTGTTCGGACACCAGCCGCAGCCAGCCCTCGGGGTCGAACTTCCGCTGGATCACGACGGTGCCGCCCAGCATCAACGGCGGTGCCATGAACCCGAGCGGGCCGGAGTGGTAGAGCGGGCCCGTCGTGAGGTAGACGTCCCGCGGCTGGTAGCCGATGAGCCCGAACAGGGCCATCCCCTGCTCGGGATTGTTGCCGCCCCTGCGCAGCGCGCCCTTGGGCTTGCCCGTGGTCCCGGACGTGTAGATCATCGTCGCGCCGGATGCGGCGGCCTCCGCCGGCGGTGGGCTTGCCGGGCAGTCCGCCGCCAGTGCCTCCATCTCCTGCGCCCACGCCGGCACCGGCGCACCGTTGGCCCGGAACACCAGCCAGTGCGCGACCTTCGGGCACAGCTCCCGCGCGGGCTCCATCTGCTCGACCTGCTCGACGTCGAACAGCACCACCGTGGCGTCCGAGTTGTCGATCACGTAGCCGGCTTCCGCGGGCGACAGCCGGTAGTTCAGCGGCACGGCGACCGCACCCGCCTTGCGCGCGGCCGTGATGACGACCACGACCTCGGTGCTGTTCATCCCGCACCAGACGATCTTGGTGTTCGCGGTGACGCCGTGCTGGAGGAGGGTGTTGGCCCAGCGGTTCGAGGCTTGCTCGAGCTGAGCCCAGGTCATGACCGCGTCACCCTCGACGACGGCGGGCCAGTCCGGTTGGGACTCGGCGTAGCTGGAGACGAAGTCGACGGCGGGACTGGTCACAGGCACCTCACACTCGGTCGGTCCGCTGAACTTATCGGGCCCGCCGGACCGCCACTCCCGGGCCGTCAGGCCACGCTGTAGGCCAGCGACAGTCGGAGCGCGGTGACGAGCGAGAGCGGCTGATCCATCATCACGTGGTGCCCGGCGTTCGGCACCTGCGCGACCACGACGGATCCGGCCAGCCGCGCCGCGCCGCGACCGGCCATCTCCAGTGACAGCAGGCCTTTCTCGCAGGCGAGCAGGGTCGTCGGGCAGGTCACCTCGCGCAGGTCCGGCCGCGCCTCGCTCGCCCGCTGCCAGATCTGCGGGTCGAACATCCACGTCCACCCGCCTTCGACCTCCCGTATCGAGGTCCGGGCCACGTGTTCCATGACGTACGGCAGTGCCGTGTCCTGCTCGGGCGTCAGCCGGAAGTGGGCCAGGGCCTCGTCCTGCGTCGCGTACACGCGCAGGGCGGTGGACTGCTTGCGGGCCTGGGCGGCGCGCTCCTCCGGCGAACGGTCACGGATCGGCACGTCCACCACGACGATCGCGGCGGGCAGGTCGGGATGTCGCCCCGCCAGCATCATCGTGACCCAGCCGCCCATGCTGTGCCCGACCACGACCGGGGCCTCCTCGGCCGCCGCCGACTCGACCTCCAGCAGCGCGCGTACCTCCTCGGACCACACCTCCATGCCGTACCGCGGGGAGCGGTCGGACAAGCCGTGGCCGGACAGGTCGGGGGCGACGACCCGATGGCCGGTGGCGAGGTACGGGGCCACGTGCTCCCACCAGCCGCCCTGCGCGCTGCCGCCGTGGATCAACGCGACGACCCGCTGCCCACGTCCACCCCAGGCGCGGTAGTGCAGCCGCAGGCCTTCGTGCTCGAGCGTCAGATGCTCGGGCGCCTGCGCGATCGCCGAGGAAAACCACTGCGGCACAGGCGATGTCACGAATGCCTCCGACGTCGATGGCCAGCCCGAATGGCAGGTCCGCTCTTCATCTTGCCCGACGTCACCGCAACCTCGATGCCGTCGAGGATCACGGCCAGCCCACGTTCGAACCCCTGCGAGGCCTCGTACGACTCGTGCGCCGACGGATCGGCGGCTATCGCGGCGTACAGCGGGAAGTCACCGGCGGCGAGCCGCTGCTGCGCGGCCTCGGAGAGTGCGGGCGGCACGCCCGTCGAGGGCCAGATGTGACGACTGAGGACGTGGCCGAGCACGTAGTCGTCCAGCACGGAAACCGCCGTCATCCGCTCGTCGAACGACAGGCCCATGCTCGCGGTGGCGGCGATCGACTGCTCGATGTGCCGGAGCACGACCACACCCATGGTCGGGCGCGGGACGACGTCGAGGAGCCATGGGTTCCCGTCGTACAGGCGGAGCGCGGCCCGGGCGATCTGCGCGAGGGCGGTGCGCCAGTCGTCCGGTACCTCGTCCAGGACCTGCGCGCCGACCACGCGGTCGAAGACGAGGTCGAGCAGCTCCTCGCGGTCGGCGACGTGCCAGTAGAGCGACATCGTCCCCACGCCCAGATCCTGGGCGACCCGGCGCATGGACAACCCGGCGTACCCGTCCCGCTCGAGCAGGCGGACGGCCGCATCGACGACCTGGTCGCGGGTGAGCGACACGCGCGGTGCGCGGGCCGGACGCCGCGCGCGTTCGGCGTGCGACACGGCTTCTCCCTTCGCGTTTATCGGCTTGACGCCGGGCTCCCCATCCGCGATCGTACGCCGTACTAGTCGTACGCCGTACGAGATGCGGGTGCGCGTCATCCGAGGAGTTGCCATGGGCGTCACCGACGCCGTCGTGGCCGAGGACCTGAACAAGAGCTTCGGCCAGACCCATGCCCTGCGCGGCGTGTCCCTGCGCGTCCCGGCCGGCACCGTCTGCGGCCTGCTCGGCCCCAACGGCGCGGGCAAGACGACCGCGGTGCGCATCGTCACCACCCTCCTGCGCGCCGACTCGGGCAGCGCCCGCGTCAACGGCTACGACGTCGTCCGCGAGGCCCCGCTGGTGCGCCGGTCGCTCGGCCTCGCCGGTCAGGCCGCCACGGTGGACGGGCTGCTGTCCGGGCGGGTCAACCTGGTCATGATCGGCAAGCTCTACCACCTGTCCACCAAGGTGGCGAAGGCTCGCGCCGACGAGCTGTTGGAACGGTTCTCGCTCACCGACGCGGCCGACCGGATCGCCAAGACCTACAGCGGCGGCATGCGGCGGCGGCTCGACCTCGCAGCGTCCCTCGTCGCCGCGCCGCCGGTCCTCGTCCTCGACGAGCCGACGACCGGTCTGGACCCCCACGCGCGGGCGGAGACGTGGGACGTGATTGACGACCTCGTCCGCGGCGGCACGACGCTGCTGCTGACGACCCAGTACCTCGAAGAGGCCGACCAGCTCGCCGACCAGATCGTGGTCGTCGACCACGGCACGGTCGTCGCCGACGGCACCCCGGCCCAGCTCAAGGACGAGGTCGGCGGGCGCCGCCTCGAGGTGTCCGTCACCAAGCCCGACGACCTCGAGCCCGTCCGCGCGGTCCTGGCCCGCCACGGCGAGGTGAACGTCGACACCGACGCCATGCGCCTGTCGATCGACGCGCGCGAGGGCGCGCGGCTCGTCGGCACCGTGGCCGCCGCGCTGGAGGCCGAGAGCCTCGAGGTCGACGACATCGGCCTGCACCGGCCCTCGCTCGACGAGGTGTTCCTGCGCCTCACCGGATCCCCGACCATCACCACCGACGAACGGGAGTCGGCATGACCGCCGCCGTCCTGACGCGAGGCGACCTCGCGCTCCCCCCGGCACCGTCCGGCATCCTGTCCCGGCTGCGCTGGGCGACCCGCGACTCGCTGGTCGTGGCGGGCCGGTCGATCCGCCAGATCCGCAACGTGCCCGAACGGCTGTCCGACGTGACCGTTCAACCGATCATGTTCGTGCTGCTGTTCGCGGAGGTCTTCGGGACGGCCATCGTCGTGCCCGGCGGCGGCTCGTACCACGAGTACCTGCTGCCCGGGATCATCGCGCAGAGCACGGTGTTCGGGTGCTTCGGCGCCGCCATCGGCATGGCCACCGACCGGCACGAGGGCTTCGTCGACCGGCTCCGGTCGCTGCCGATCGCACGTGGCTCGGTGCTGACCGGTCGCATGACCGCGGAGGTCGCGCTGGCCTCGTTCGGGCTGCTGGTCAACATCGTGGTCGGCTTGATCGTCGGCTGGCGCATCCACCGAGGGCCGTGGCACACGATCCTCGCGTTCGCGATCCTGCTCGCCTTCGTGATCGCGATGACCTGGATCGGCACGCTCATCGGCCTGCTGGTGCGGTCCCAGGAGGCGGTGCCCGGCATCCTGTTCCCGATCCTGTTCCCGATCACCTTCCTGGCCAACACGTTCGTCCCGATCGGCGGCCTGCCCGACTGGCTGAAGGTGATCGCCGAGTGGAACCCGGTGAGCGCGGTGGTCGCCGCCACCCGCGGCCAGTTCGGGAACCCGAACCCGGGCATCGGATCGTGGCCGCTCCAGCACGCACTCGCCCTGTCGTTCGGCTGGGCCGCGCTGATCACGGTCGTCTGCGCGACCCTCTCGCTGCTGCGCTGGCGCAACATCTCGATCGGCTGACGCGCTGCCGTACGAGACCGTGGGCACCACGGCCGCCACGGCGGTCGCGATCCGATCCGCCGACCGAGAGGACGGGACCGTGCAGATGCGGGCCGCAGGACGGGACGACGTGGACGCGGTCGTCGCGCTGGTGGAGTCCGCCTACCGGGGCGAGGAGAGCCGGGCCGGGTGGACCACCGAGGCCGACCTGCTCGACGGCCAGCGCACCGACGCCGCGGGGGTGACCGCCGTGCTCGACGCGCCCCGGTCGCACCTGTTGCTCGCGGTGGATGGGGAACGCCTCGTCGGGTGCTGCGCGCTCGAAAACCGGGGATCGCGTTGGTACTTCGGCACGTTCGCCGTCCGTCCCGGCGAGCAGGCGCGAGGGACCGGCTCCGCCCTGCTGGCCGAGGCCGAACGCCGGGCCCGGGAAGCGGGCGCCGCCGCGATGGAGCTCACGGTCATCCATGCCCGGACCGACCTGATCGCGTGGTACGAGCGGCGTGGCTACGTCCGCACCGGCGAGACCCGGCCGTTCCCGTACGGAGACGAGCGCTTCGGGATGCCGCGGCGCGACGACCTCGCCTTCGTGGTGCTGGAGAAGCCGCTCAGTCGGTCGTGATCGGCGGCGGGGCCTGCGGCGCCTGCTGGACGACCCCGGCCCACGTCGCCAGACCGGCCGTCACGACCACTGCAGCGATCACCGGGCGCCAGCGCCAGCGCCCGGCGTACTCGCGGCCGGTCAGCATCGACGACAGCGGCGTCTGCTGGACGAGCAGCACCACGATGACGGCGCCGGTGAGGGCGATCGCCACCGCCACGATGGTCGCGAGCCACGACGGCATGATCTGGCCGGGGCCGGCGGCGAACCCGTGCGCGAACAGCAGGTCCAGCACCAGCGGGTGCACGAGGTAGACGCCGAACGAGATCCGCTGGCCGACGTCCAGAGCGGTGGCCCACCGGCCGGTGCGACGCTGGGAGGCCCAGATCACTCCGAGCGCGTACAGGCCCACGAACGACGCGAGCCCCCACGGCACCATCGCCATCTGGAGCTGGCCGCGCGCGCTGACGGCGCCGTACGGACCGACCTGGAGGGCGAACGCCAGCTCGGCGATCGCGACTCCGCCGAGGACGATCCACGGCACCCACCGCAGGTGCCGGTGCAGCAGCGCCTGCATGCGCGGCAGGTGCCAGGCGAAGACCGCACCCGCCAGCAGGAAGAACTGGTACGTGGGGAACATGGCGTCGGTGTGGTTGAGAACCGTGAGCGCCCAGCCGGTGGCGCCCCGGGTGCCCTGGATGAGGCGGAACGTCACGAGCTGCAGGGCCGCGCTGACCGCGAGCAGCAGCAGGTGGTGGCCGGCGGTCTTGCGCAGCAGCCGGAAGATCAGCGGCAGCAGCAGGTAGGCCTGCAGCGAGACCAGCAGGAAGTACAGCTGGTACGACGCGCGGCCGGTGAGCAGGTCGAACCCGAACGTCCGCCACCACTGGCCGTGCGACGGCGCGAACGGCACGTTGACGAGGTAGTAGACGAGCGACCAGGCGAGGTACGGGACCCCGACCAGCAGGAAGCGCCGCCGCCAGAACGCCGGTACGTCGAAGTGCGCGCGCGACCCGTACGTGTGCACCAGCACGACACCGGTGATGAGGAAGAACGCCTCCCGGGTGAAGTGCAGCAGCATGAGGACGCCGCCGCCGACCGGGTCGGTCGGCAGCACCGTGGTGGACAGCGCGTGCACGCCGATGACGGCGCCGAAGGCCAGGACCCGGACGACGTCGATCTGCGGCAGGTGGCCGCGTACCGGGGGCAGCGCCGGCGCCTCCTGCGGCCGCCGCGGCTGCCGGGGCTGCCGCTCGGCGACGAGCGTCATACCGGACGAGGTACGTCGCCGGCCGTCACGAGGACCGGTCCGCCGGCAGCGACGGCGCGGAGGGCGACCCGGCTGACCTTGCCGGTCGGCCCTTGGGGAAGGGTCTCGACCACCTCGATCCGCGCGGGCCGGCGGAACCGCGCCAGCGTCCGCGCGCACCGCTCGTGCAGGTCTGCGGTCAGCGACTCGACGCCGCTGCCGGGCGCCGCCAGCACGAACGCGACGGGCACCGAGCCGAGCACCTCGTCCGGCGCCCCGACCACGACCGCGTCCTCGACGCGGTCATCGGCGAGCAGCACCGCTTCGACGTCCCGGGGGAAGACCTTCTCCCCGCCGCGGTTGATGACGTCGTCCAGGCGTCCGGACAGGAACACGTAGCCGTCGGCGTCCTGATAACCCACGTCGCCGGTCGACAGCCAGGCCGTGCCGGTGACCACGCCGTCGCCCCGTATCTGCACCTGCCCGAGCTCACCGACGCCGCAGGGCTTCCCGTCCGCCGCGACGATCCGCAGGTCGATGTCGACCGGCGGTCCCACCGAGCCCGGCTTGCGCGGTCCCGCGACCGGGTTCGCGCAGATCTGCGAGGCCGCCTCGGTCATGCCGTACGTCTCCACGACCGGCACCCCGCAGGCCGCCTCGAACCGGTCCAGCACGGGTACGGGCAGCGGCGCGGACGCCGACCGGACGAAGCGGACGGACTCGGGAGCCCGGCCGCACGACGGCAGGATCGCGAGGATCGCCGGCACCGCGTTGACCCAGGTGGCACGGTGCTGTGCGGCAACCTCCCACAGGTCGCGGTGGAACCCGTCGTCCAGGACAAGCTCGGCGCCGGACACGGCCGTGGCCAGGAGGCCGACGACCTCGGCGTTCACGTGGAACAGCGGCAACGGGTTCAGGCCTCGCTCACCGGGACCGAACCCGTGGTGGCGCGCGATGGCGCGTGCGGTGTGCAGCAGCTGATGCTCGGTGAGCACGATCTTCTTGCGCGGGCCGGTGGTGCCCGAGGAGCGCAGCAGCACCCGGCCTTTCCCGGCGCGGCGCGGAGCGGGCCCGACCACCGGCGCCGGCGCGAGCGGGGTGACGTCCACGTCGAGCGACCGGTCAGCGACCAGCCGCGTCGCCCCGACCTCGGCGACCTCGGCCCGCAGCTGCGCAGCGTCCAGGCGGGGGTCGAGCGGCGCCACCGTGGCGCCTGCCGCCAGCAGGCCGAGGAACGCGCGCGCGAAGCGCAGCGGGTCGGCAACCACCAGGGCGACGACCGGCGGGTCCGCCGCGTCGTCGAGCGGCGGCGACCACGTGCGGGTAGCCACGTCGAGGTCGGCGCACGTGAGGACGCGGGCGTCGCGGGCGGCCCGGAACACGGGGACGTCGGGCGGGCCGGCAGCGAGGATCTCGGCAAGGGTCACGGGAGGCTCAGAACATCATCCGCGGATCGCGGTAGTGCTTGAACTCCAGCAGGTTCCGTGACGGGTCGATCAGCACCACGGTGCGGTGCTCCTCCACCGTGCCCTCGAAGCGGAGCGCGACCGGGCGGAACACCGGCAGCTTGCGGATCTCGACCAGCCGCAGCAGGTCGTCGAACTCCTGCCCGGTCGCGAAGGTGACCCCGAAGTGCCGGGGATAGAGCTCGACCGGCTCGGTCGTGTCGACGTCGTGCAGATGGCACACCACCTGGTCACCGAAGAAGTCCACCGTGATCCGGTCGCCGTACCGGCGCGCCAGGTGGCAGCCCAGCCCCTCGACGTAGAAGGAGTAGGCCTCGTCGAGGTCGCGCGCCGGGATCGCGAGGTGGAACGCGTTGCGCGCGTCGCGCATCAGGCGACCTCGGTGAGGGCCGACTGCATCATGGCCAGCGGCTCGAACGCGGCGAACGTGTCCGACCGCAGGCCGAGTCGCAGGGTCTCCACGCCGATCACGTCCAGCGGGGCGATGTTGCCCAGGTTCACGTTCGGGCCGAGGCGCGTCACCAGGTGTGTCTGCAGCTGCTTGGTCGGCGCCTCGAACAGCAGCTGCTCGGCACCGATGCCGGAGCCGAGGATCGCGTCGAGCACGTCGTCACGGCAGCGGCCGCTGGCGTCGGCCATGCCGGTGTTGCCCGCTTCGCGTGCTTCGGTGATGACGAGGGTGGCGCCGGCGTCCAGGTCGGCGCGCGCCGCGCTCGCCCAGTCGGCGGGCGTGAGGGTCTCGTTGCGGTCCGGCTGCTTGAAGCCGACCTCCGCCAGCACCGTGAACTCGTCCGCGAGGCTCCCGATGTACGACGCCTTCTCCCCCGGCCGCATCGGCAGGGTGCCGTCGGACACCTCGACGTAACGGCACTCCTGGTCGCGCAGCAGCCGGACGTACTCGGCGAACCGGCCCTGGGCCACGTGCTTCTCGAGCAGCGTCCCCCCGAAGAAGAAGCCGACGCCGTGCTGCTGCAGCGTCGCGATCTTGGCATCCAGGGTGGGCGAGACGACCGCCGTACCCCAGCCGAACTTGACGAGGTCGATCAGCTCCGCGTGACTCGCGACGACGTCCCGGAACAGCCCCAGCGGAAGCCCCGCGTCGATGACCATGGTGAGGCCGGACGTGCGCGGCTTCGAGCAGCGACGGGGCAGTTCGAGGTCGGTGTGCATCGGGCCTCCTGGGGCGTCGTGACCGTTCTGTAACCTAGAGGATGGCGGACAAACCTGAATCGCGCCTGTGACAGGCCTGTGCTCACCGTCCGGATCCGCTCCCGGAACAGTGTCCCTGATCGCCCGCTACGGTTCGACCCGTGGCTCGTACGCCGCCGCGCGCGGATCTGACGGAGCTGCGCCGCCGCAAGGCACTGCTGCGGGACGACGCGCGCCCCGAGAAGCTGGCGCGGCGCCACGAGGCCGGGCGGTTGACCGCCCGGGAGTGCCTGGAACGGCTGGTGGAGCCCGGCACGTTCGTGGAGTACGCCGGGCACGTGATCGCCGCCCAGCGCGCCCGGCGAGAGCTCGACGACCTGCTCGTCGCCACCGCCGGCGACGGCGTCGTGGCCGGGCTCGCCGACGTCAACGCCGGGACCGTGGAGCGGCCGGCCGCCGCGGTGTTGTCCTACGACTACCTGGTCCTGGCCGGCACGCAGGGCATGGCCGGGCACCTCAAGACCGACCGGATGCTCGACGTCATCGAGCGCACCCGCCGTCCGGTCGTGTTCTTCGCCGAGGGTGGCGGCGGGCGACCCGGCGACACGGACGGGGCCAAGGTGGCCGGCCTCGACCTGATGACGTTCCGGTCGTTCGCGCGCCTGTCCGGCGCCGTCCCGCGCGTGGGCGTGGCGGCCGGCTACTGCTTCGCCGGGAACGCGGCGCTGTTCGGGATGTGCGACATCACCATCGCCACCACCGGATCGTCCATCGGCATGGGCGGCCCGGCGATGATCGAGGGCGGCGGGCTCGGTGTGGTCGCCCCCGACGACGTCGGCCCGGTCGAGGTTCACCTGGCCGGCGGCGTGGTGGACGTGGTCGCCGACGACGACGAGCAGGCGGTGACGCTCGCGGCGCGCAGCCTGTCGTACTTCCAGGGCCGAAGCGGTACGTGGACCGCGCCCGACACCGAGGCGCTGCGCGAGGTCGTCCCCGAGAACCGGCGCCGCGCGTACGACGTGCGCGGGGCGCTGCGCGGGATCGCGGACGAGGGGTCGGTGCTCGAGCTGCGACCGCGGTACGGCCGCGGCATGGTCACCGCTCTCGCCCGGATCGAGGGCAGGCCGCTCGGGGTCATCGCCAACAACCCGATGCACCTCGCCGGGGCCATCACCAGCGAGGCGGCCGACAAGGCCGCGCGGCTGCTGCGCCTCTGCGACGCGTACGGGCTGCCGGTGCTGTCGCTGTGCGACACCCCCGGGATCATGGTCGGGACGGAGGCGGAGAAGACCGGGCTCGTCCGGCGGGCCGCCGGCCTGTTCACCGCGGGCGCCACGCTGACCGTGCCGATGGTCACGATCGTGCTGCGCAAGGGCTACGGCCTCGGGGCGATGGCGATGGCCGGCGGTGGCTTCCACGTACCGCTCGTCACGGCGGCCTGGCCGACGGGCGAGTTCGGCGGGATGAACCTCGAGGGCGCGGTACGCCTGTCGATGCGCCGCGAGCTGGACGCGATCGCCGACCCGGGCGAGCGGGAGGCCGCCTTCGAGAGGGCCGTGGCCCGGTCCTACGAGCGCGGCAAGGCGCTCTCTGTCGCCACGTACGGCGAGATCGACGACGTGATCGACCCCGCGGACACGCGCGCGCTGGTCGCGGCGACGCTGTGGGCCGGCCCGCCCATCGTGGCTTCGGGCCGCCCCTTCTAGCCGTGACCAGCATCCATTGGCCTGCGTCGTCGTTGGGCACTCGGCGCGGCACCTGCCGAGGCCCATGTCGACAGGAGGTTTCGTGCAGGTCCGCCGTCCGCTCGCCGTCCTGACCGCTGTTCTGCTCGCCGGAGCGGCCGCCGCCGGAACGGCGGTCAGCGCCTCGGCCGCCACCGGCCCCAGCGCACCGTCCTCCGCCTACCGCGCGAACGACTACGCCGACGGGCAGGCGATGAGCATCCTGCCGCCGGGGGCGAACGGCACCGCCACCCTCGCCCAGGGCCTCGCGTACGAGGCGGACAAGAGCCAGCACCCGCCCTACAGCCAGGACCAGCTCGGCAAGTACGACGCGCTCAGCTACGGGTCGTCCACCCTGACCGACGCGACCCTCGGCAACTACTACGACGACGAGTCGTTCGGCGTCATCCCGTCCCAGGTGACCAAGACGGTGACGCCCGAGGCGGGCGTCACCGTCTACTACGACGACCACGACGTGCCGCACGTGTTCGGCGACAGCGACGAGACGATGTCGTTCGGCGCGGGCTACGCCCAGGCCTCCGAGCGGCTGTTCTTCATGGACGTGCTGCGGCACTACGGCGCCGGGCAGACCTCCCAGTTCCTCGGCCCGTCCTGCTCGGACGAGCAGATGGACCACGACCAGCTGCTGCTCGCGCCGTACACGCCGGCGCAGGCCCAGGCCCAGGTCGACGCGCTGCCCCAGGAGTACGGCGCGAAGGGGGCCCGCACCAAGGCCATGATCGACAGCTACGTGGCCGGGGTGAACGCCTACATCAAGGCGGCCGACGCCGACCCGCTGAACCTCATGCCGGTCGAGTACTACGCCCTGCCGTCGTTCAAGGGCCTCAACACCCTGCCCGTACAGCCCGAGCCGTGGACGGCGGGCGACGTCGTGGACATCGCCGGGCTCATCGGCGGCATCTTCGGCAAGGGCGGCGGCGGCGAGATCGCGAACGCCGCCCTCTACACGTACCTCACGGCGAAGCTCGGCACGGCGGCGGGCCAGGCCGCGTTCACCGCGTTCAAGTCGCAGAACGACCCTGACGCGCCCACCACCATCGTCGACAAGACCTTCCCGTACGAGCAGGGGACGGACGTCCCGACGGCCAAGAACGACCTGCCCGCAGTCGATCCGACCACCCATCAGGTGACGCTCACTGGCGGGCCGACCGGGACCACCCCCGACTGCGACCTGACCGCGCCGAACATCCCCGGACTCGGGGCGATCGCTTCCCTCGCGACGCTGCCGAAGGCGTTCTCCAACGCGCTCGTCGTCGACGCGAGCCACTCGGCGGGCGGGCACCCGATTGCGGTGTTCGGCCCGCAGGTGAGCTACTTCGCGCCGCAGATCCTCATGCAGGAGGACCTGCACTCGCCGGACTACGCCGCCGAAGGCGCGTCGTTCCCCGGCACGGGCGTCGTCGAGCTCGGGCGCGGCGAGGACTACGCCTGGTCGGCCACGAGCGCCGGAACCGACCTCATCGACCAGCGGCTCGAGGTCATCTGCACCACCGACGGATCCGCCCCGCAGGCCGGCGGCACGATGTACGAGTACGACGGCCAGTGCATCCCGATGACGAACGAGACGTTCTCCGAGACCGCGCTGCCGACGGCCGCCGGGACCGGCGCGCCGACGGTCATCAACCACGAGATCCACCTGACCCGGCACGGCATCGTGCAGGGCTGGACCACCGACACCTCCGGCCGCGTGGTGGCCGTGGTCAACCAGCGCTCGACGTACGGCCACGACGTCGACTCGGTCGTCGGGTTCGTCGACTGGGGTACTCCGTCGATCACGCACGACGAGGCGTCCTGGGTGAAGGGGGCCGAGGAGATCGGATTCACCTTCAACTGGTTCTACGTCGACGACCGCGACGCGGGCTACTACACCAGCGGGCTCGACCCGGTGCGACCGTCCGACGCCGACCCGAACCTGCCGTTTACCGGGACCGGGAACAGCGAATGGGAGGGCTTCCTGCCGGCGGACCAGCACCCGCAGGAGGTGAACCCCGCCCAGGGCTTCTTCGTCTCCTGGAACAACAAGCCCGCACCGGGCTTCTCCGCGTCCGACGACCAGTTCGGGTACGGCTCGGTCTACCGCTCCCAGATGCTGACGAACGCGCTGAAGGCGCAGCTGGCGGCGCACGGCGGCAAGGTGACTCGGGCGCAGGTCGTCCAGGCGATGGAGACGGCGGCCACCCAGGACCTCGACGGTCTCACGGAGATCCCCGCGCTCCTGGCGTACCTGAAGGCGCACCCCGCTCCGGCCGGGACGCCCGCTCAGGACCAGCAGATGCTCGACCTGCTCCAGACCTGGGTCGACGCCGGCGCCCACCGGCACAAGGCCAAGGAGAGCGACACCCAGTACGACCACGCCGCCGCGGTGGCGATCTCCGACGAGCTCGTCCCCGACCTGATCCACGCGATCTGGGACCCACTGCTCGCCGGCGGAGGTAACGGCTCGGTGGCCTCGACCGGTGGCGCCACAGCCGACGGCTACGCGATCCTGCCCGCGCAGTTCACGAACACCCCAAACTCCGGCGGCGCCCACCTCGGCTCGGCGTACGACGGTGGCTGGGAGGGCTACCTCGACGACACGTTCACGCAGCTGGGCGGCGGGACGACCGGCGACATGTTCGCGAGCGCCGTGACGGACACGTGGTGCGGCAGCGGCCCCGCCTCCTGCCCGGCCGCGATCTGGGGGGCCGTCACCACCGCGGAGAAGGCGCTCGTCACCGCGAACGGCGGCGCGACCGACCCGTCGACGTGGACCGCCGACACGGCGACCGCTGCCACCGCGCAGAAGCCGTCCCTGACCAACCCGCAGGGCACGCCGGCACAGACGATGCCGCAGTTCGACGCGATCGCGTTCCGGGCGATCGGACTGGTGGGCACGCCCGACATCGACTGGCAGAACCGGCCGACCTTCCAGCAGGTCGTCGAGTTCCCGCGCCACCGGTCGGCGCCGCCGTCGAGCGGGACTGCGAGCCCAGGAACCTCGAGCACGGGAACGTCGAGCGCAGGAACGGGGGCACCCGGGACGTCCTCGCCCGTTGCGAGCCGGTCGAACGCCGCGGCGGAGCTCGCCTTCACCGGTGGCCTGCCGGGCGCGGGCGCGGCGCTCGCGCTCACGGCCGCCGGCGCACTCGCCCTCGGCCTTCGTCGCCGCCGCCGCACCGGCTGAGTCCGTCGCGGCGCGGCGCGCAGCGTCGCAGCTCCGTCGTACCGTCGCCGGCATGGACGTCGAACGGATCCGGCTGGACGAGTGGTCGTGGGTCGACGTCGCCCGCGGCTTCGTCGACCAGCCCGACGTCGCGTTCCGCGATCTCCTCGAGCAGGTGCAGTGGCGCCGTGGCGAGATCTACCGCTACGACCACGCCCGGGCGCAGAACTACTCGGGCGGCACCGTCCCCAACGCGGCTGCACACCCGGTGCTGCTGGCGACGCACAAGGCCTTGCGCACGCACTACCGGCACGAGTTCACCGGCCCGACGCTCGTGCACTACCGGGACGGCCGCGAGGCGATGGGGGTGCATCGCGACACCGACATGCGCTGGCTCGACGAGACGCTGATCGGCATCCTGTCCCTCGGTGCCCAGCGTCCGTTCGTCCTGCGGCACAAGACATCCCGCGACGGTGACCCGGTCATCAACGTCAACCCGGCGGGGGGTGACCTGCTCGTGATGGGAGGCCGCGCGCAGGCCGACTGGCTGCACGGCGTCCCACCCGCCCCCACCGTCACCGGCGCCCGCATCTCCGCCCAGTGGCGGTGGACGGCGAAGACGGGCCGGCCTCAGACGGGCCACGGGTACGGAAGCGCGCGGCTCTACGGCCACGGGCGCTAGCCGGCTACCCCCCGTTCCGGGGACCTCCGGCTCCAGACCCGGCTCAGTGCGACGTGCGGCCGAACAAGCGCTTCAGGCGCTCGCCGAACGTCGGCCGTGGCGCCGGCGCGGGGCTCGCCGCGGCGGGCGCCGCGGCAGTCGTGACTGCGGGGGGCGTGGGCGCCGCCGGCGAGGTCGCCGGACGGTCCGTCTCGGCCAACCCACCGTCCGATCGCAGGGCCACAACCGCATCGGCCGGCTCGGCCGTGGCCGGTTCGGGAGCAGCCCGTCGGGCCGGGCGCACCGGGGCGGGCGCGGTCGCGGCCTTCCTCGTCGCGCCGGCATCGGCCTTCTTCGCGCCGCTGCCGCCGGCCTTCTTCGGCGCGGCGCCGCTGCCGGCCGCCCCGGCGGCCGCGCTGACGGTCCGGCGTTCGAGGACGTGCCCGTCCTCGCCGTGCACCGTCAGCCGCCCGCCGCCCTTGTTCCGGATGATCTCGCGAGCGCGCTCGACGGCCTCCGCCTGCGTGTCGTGGTGCGAGCTGGCGCGTTTGGCGCTCAGGGCCTTCACGTCCCAGCCGCCACTCGAGTTCGGAACCACGTGCCGGTCACCGTCGCCCATTGCTCTCCCCGCTTGTCGTGGCCGGGTCGGTCCCGCGGCCGCACACGTGCCGACGGTACGCGACGACGGGCCTTGCGGTTGTGGACGGGCCAGGTCGCGGCGGCGGCGAAGTCCCTACCGTCGTGCCGAGTGCGGCCGCCAGCGCCGCACCGGCAGGCAGGAGACCCACCATGACCGCAGGCATCCGCGTCACCCCCGAACAGCTCGACGCCCTCGGGTCACGGGTCGCCGCCGGCAGCGGCCAGATCGAGACAGAGCTGCGCGCGCTCGCCGGAGCGATCGCCCCGCTCGGCGCCGACTGGGCCGGGGTCGCGCAGACCAGATTCCTCACGCTGTGGCAGGACTGGCAACGCGCCGCCGAGCAGCTGCACACGGCGCTGACCGGAATCAGCCAGCTACTGACCCAGGCCGGGAACGCGTACGCGCAGGCCGAGAGCCAGATCGCCCAGTCGTTCGCCGCCCGATGACCGAACGCCCGGTTACCGTGGACCGCACGGAGGTGCTCTCATGGCGCTCGCCCTCACCGTGATCTCGATCATGGTGGTGTTGTCGCTGGGTCTGTTCGGCGGCATGCTGACCGTCCTGTCGAACCTGCGCGGTGTTACCGGCGAGATGGGCACGATGCGCGGCGAGATGGGCACGATGCGCGGCGAGATGGGCGCCTTGCGCGTGGAGGTCCGCGACCAGCTGCATGCCGTACGGCTCGAGATGCGCGATCTGCGCGAGGAGACACGCGAGGAGCTGCGGCGTTTCGGCGAGCGGCTCACCCGCCACGAGCAGTCCGGGCACTGACCCTCCGGCGACACCAGTGCGACGGTCGGTATCGCCGCGCGCTACGTCATCGCTCGGTGTCAGTCCTCGCCGGCCAGGACCCGAGAGCGGGCCAGCCGCACCGTGCTTCCCACCAGCACTGCCGTGCACGCGGCCTCCACCGCGAGCGCGCCCCGCGTCACGGACAAGGCGTCGTCCAGCAACAGGACGCCCAGGACGACACCGAGAACCGGCTGGGCGACGGCGATCGGGGGCACCGCGAAGTCGAGCCGAGCCGTCCGGAACGCCCGCTGGGTGAACAGCACGGCGACCGTGGCGGAGGCCAGCAGCAGATACGGCCAGACACTCACGAGCATGCGGACCAGTCCGTCCCGCTGGAGAAGGATCATCGCGCCGCGCGTACCCACGTCCTGGAGCGCGTAGAGCAACCCCGCCGCGAGGGCCGCTGCGACCGACGCGACCGCGGGGCCGAACGGCACGCCGGCCAGCAGCAGCACACCCGCCATCACGGCGACCCCACCGGTGACCACGACGCTCACGACCAGCCCCGCGGGATGGTGTCCCTGGGTGACGTGGCCGCCGCCGACGAACACGAAGCCGCCGACCGCCGCGGCGAACAGCAGGGCGGCGACCACGTCCCAGGCGGGTGGCCGGTGGCGCAGCAGGAAGGCGCGCACAGCGAACGCCCAGAGCAGATTCGTCGCGGCGATCGGCGCGACGACCGGGAGCGGTCCGAACTGGAGGGCGATGCCGGTGCAGGTCTGGCCGACGGCCATCGCCGCGATGCCACCCCACCAGACCCGCCGGCGCATCAGGGCGAAGAGCGACTGGTCCTTGCTACCTGTCACTGCCGGGTCGACGGCGCGGTGCTGCAGCACCCAGCCGAGCCCGATCCCGATCGCGCCGACGAGGCTGAGCACCACCAACACGGGGGCCTGCCCTCCCGACGCTGCGTGGCCCGCTGCATGGGCGTGTGCGGCTTTTTTGCCCCTCGGTGACGGTGAGAACCCACCGGACCGACGACCACCTGGCACGCCGTTCGTCAGATGCGGTTCGCCGAGACCAGCTCCCCGTGCACGTCCAGCAGGTCGTCGCGCCCCCAGCCGCGAGCCAGGCTCGTGGTGTCGGTCTCCGTCGCTCTCCACCCCAGGGACGTCAGCAGGGCGGTCGCCCCTTCGGGAATGCCGCCGCGCCACAGGCTTGTCACGGTGCCGGCGAGAGGATGGAACGGCCCGGTGCGCTCGCAGCCGATGCTGCTCCCGACCGTCGCGAGCCCCGTCACGGTCGCCAGCAGGTCACGGGCCTGCGACGGCTCGAGGTAGACGAGCAGGCCCTCGACGAGCCAGGCCGCCGGCCGGCTCACGTCGTACCCGGCCGCGAGCAGTCCCGCGGGCCAGTCGCCGCGCAGGTCGGCGGCGACGGGGCGGCGGTCGACCGCCGGGCGGGCGGCCAGGCGCTCCGCCTTGTAGGCGAGCACCGCTGGCTGATCGAGCTCGTACACGGTCGTGCCCGGCGTCCACGCCAGTCGCCAGGCACGGGAGTCCAGCCCGGCGGCCAGGAGGACAACCTGCTTGTGACCGGCCCCGAGCAGCAGCTCGTCATAGAACCGGGTCCGTAGCACCACGTGGGCGCGCAGCCGGCGGCGCTGCTGTGCGGCGGCGCCGGCCACCGGCGCGGCGACGTGGCCGGCGCTCAGACACGTTGCGTACGGATCGTGGAACAGCCGATCCGGACGCGCCGACTCCCGTGCCCGGACGTAGGCGACTCCCACCGCCGTCCGGTTCACCGCGGTCAGCTCGGCCACGGCGGCAGCCTAGGGCGGCGCGACTGCTCAGGCGCGGCGCTCCCCGACCTGCGCGCAGGTTGAGGTTCCGTCCGCCTCGGCCCGGCGTGCCGTGGGCGGAACCTCAACCTCGACGCCCGGACGCACCGAGGGCGGCCCCGCTTCCGCGGAACCGCCCTCGGTGATGCACTGACTCAGAAGTCCTTGCCTACCGGACTTCTGGGCCTTCGGCTCAGAAGTCCATGTCTCCCATGCCGCCGCCACCGCCGGGCATGGCCGGTGCGGCCTTCTCCGGCTTGTCGGCCACGACGGCCTCGGTGGTGAGGAACAGCGCGGCGATCGACGCGGCGTTCTGCAGCGCCGACCGGGTGACCTTGGCCGGGTCGATGATCCCGGTCTTGATCATGTCGACGTACTCGCCGGTTGCCGCGTTCAGGCCCTCACCCGTGGGCAGGTTGCGCACCTTCTCCGCGACGACGCCGCCCTCGAGGCCGGCGTTGACGGCGATCTGCTTGAGCGGAGCCTCCAGCGCCAGCTTGACGATGCCGGCGCCGGTCGCCTCGTCACCGGTCAGGTCGAGCTTCTTGAACGCGGTCACCGACGCCTGCAGCAGCGCGACGCCACCACCCGCGACGATGCCCTCCTCGACGGCCGCCTTCGCGTTGCGGACGGCGTCCTCGATGCGGTGCTTGCGCTCCTTGAGCTCGACCTCGGTGGCCGCGCCGACCTTGATGACGGCCACGCCGCCGGCGAGCTTCGCGAGCCGCTCCTGGAGCTTCTCGCGGTCGTAGTCCGAGTCGCTCTTCTCGATCTCCGCACGGATCTGGTTGACCCGGCCGGCGATCTGGTCGCTGTCTCCGGCGCCCTCGACGATCGTGGTCTCGTCCTTGGTCACGACGACCTTGCGAGCCTTGCCGAGCAGCTCCAGTCCGGCGCTCTCGAGCTTCAGGCCGACCTCCTCGGAGATCACCTGACCGCCGGTGAGGATCGCCATGTCGGCGAGCATGGCCTTGCGGCGGTCACCGAAACCCGGGGCCTTGACGGCCACCGACTTGAACGTGCCGCGGATCTTGTTCACGACCAGGGTCGCGAGGGCCTCGCCTTCGACGTCCTCGGCGATGATCGCGAGCGGCTTGCCCGACTGCATGACCTTCTCGAGCAGCGGCAGCAGGTCCTTCACCGAGCTGATCTTCGAGTTCACGACCAGGACGTACGGGTCGTCGAGGACGGCCTCCATACGCTCCGGGTCAGTGACGAAGTACGGGCTGATGTAGCCCTTGTCGAAGCGCATGCCCTCGGTGAGCTCGAGCTCGAGCCCGAAGGTGTTCGACTCCTCGACGGTGATGACGCCTTCCTTGCCGACCTTGTCCATGGCCTCGGCGATGATCTCGCCGACGCTGGTGTCGGCAGCGGAGATCGAGGCGGTCGAAGCGATCTGCTCCTTGGTCTCGATGTCCTTGGCGGCCTTGCCGATCTGCTCGACGACGCTCTCGACGGCGGTCTCGATGCCGCGCTTGAGCGCCATCGGGTTCGCGCCGGCAGCGACGTTGCGCAGGCCCTCGCGCACCAGCGCCTGGGCGAGCACGGTCGCGGTGGTGGTGCCGTCACCGGCGACGTCGTCGGTCTTCTTGGCGACTTCCTTGACGAGCTCGGCGCCGATCTTCTCGTACGGGTCCTCGAGCTCGATCTCCTTGGCGATGCTCACACCGTCGTTGGTGATCGTGGGGGCGCCCCACTTCTTCTCCAGGACGACGTTGCGGCCTCGTGGGCCGAGGGTGACCTTGACGGCGTCGGCGAGCTGGTTCATGCCCCGCTCGAGCCCGCGCCGGGCCTCCTCGTCGAATGCGATGGTCTTGGCCATGTGGTGTCGGTTCCCTTTCCCGATGGCTCTTCTGGGGGTTCTCGAAGGCCGGGACGACGCCCGCGACGGACGACCCGGACACCGCTCACGCCGTGCCTGGCCTCGCCGTACCGACCAGTGCTTCTAGCACTCACCCTAGCCGAGTGCTAAGGCAATGCTGGCACTCTCCCCCGGGGAGTGCAAGCGGGCGACCGCGGCTAGAGCCAGCCCTGGTCGTCGGCGAAGCGCAGCGCCTCGAGCCGGTTGCGGGTCCCGGTCTTCGCGATGGCTGACGAGAGGTAGTTGCGGACGGTGCCCTCGGAGAGGAACAACCGGCCGGCAATGTCGCCGACAGTGGCGCCGTCGCGCGCGGCGACGAGGACGTCGCGCTCGCGACCGGTCAGCGGAGACGGCCCGCCGGCGAGGGTCGCGGCCGCCAGCGTGGGGTCGACGACGCGGCGGCCGCTCGCCACCGTACGGACCGCGTCCGCCAGCTCCTGCGCCGGAGCGTCCTTCGTGACGAAGCCGAGGGCTCCCGCCTCCATGGCTCGACGCAGGAACCCGGGGCGCCCGAAGGTGGTGAGGATCAGCACGCGCGTACCGGGCGCCGTCGCGTGGACGGCAGAGGCGGCGGCCAGGCCGTCGAGGCCCGGCATCTCCACGTCGAGGAGCGCGACGTCGGGGTCGAGCCGTACGACGGCGTCGACGACCTGATCGCCGCGGCCTACCTCGCCGACGACCTCGATGTCGTCCTCCAGCGCGAGCAGGGACGCCAGGGCGCCGCGGACCAGGTGCTGGTCGTCGGCCAGCAGCACGCGGATCACGGCGCGGCGGCGGTCAGCACGGGCATCGACACGCGCAGCCGGAAGCCGCCGCCCGGAACGGGGGCGGCGGACAGCGTCCCGCCCGCCGCGGAGACTCGCTCGGCCAGGCCGGACAGACCACTGCCGGACGAACCGCTGCCGGACGGCGCGCTGCCGCCGCCCACCCCGTCATCGAGCACCTCGACCGAGTCGGCGGTGACGGTCACCCGCACGAAGGAGGCACGCGAGTGCCGGACCGCGTTGGTCACTCCCTCGCGCACCGTCCACCCGAACAGCGTCCGCAGCCCGCTCGGCACCGTCTCGGTGCTGGCCGGCAGCTCGGCGCGGATCCCGGCCGCCGCCAGGACTTCGCGCGCCGTCGCCAACTCGGTCGCCAGCGACACCTCCCGGTAGCCGGCCACCGTCGAGCGCACGTCGGCGAGACCCTGCCGGGCCAGCGCCGCCACCTGCCGCATCTCGTCGGCGGCGCGGACCGGTTCCCGCTCCGCCAGCTTCGCGGCGAGCTCGGCCTTCACGGTCACGGTCGTCAGCGCATGACCGAGCAGGTCGTGCAGGTCGCGCGCGATCCGCAGCCGCTCCTGACCGGCCGCAAGCCGCGCGATCTCCGCGTTCGCCCACTCCAGCTGGAACTGGGCCCGCCGGTTGAAGCGGATGCCGTACATGGCGATGCCGACGAGCAGGCACGGGCCACCGATCGCGTACTGCGGTCCGTGCATCCCCCACGCGGCGACGTGCTCCGGCCCGTACGTCACGCCGATCGCCATCGCGACGACGATCGGCAGCGACCACTGCTGGGGCAAGATCATGATGAAGACCACGGCGAGGTACGTCGCGAAGATCGTGGCGCCGCCCCCGCACGTGACGAGGTAGACCACGGTCACGGCCGGCATGCCCACGATCGCCAGCCACCAGTTGACACGGGGACCGTCGAGGGCCGCGCGGGGCGCCGGCCCGAGGTAGAGCCACACGAACAGGCCCACCAGCACCGTGCCCAGCACCATCGTGGGCCACGTGTGATGCGCGTAGAGGTCCACCATCGTGTAGACGAGGTAGATCAGGAATATCCCGGCGCCCCGGCGCCAGCCCGCCACCGTGTAGTGCTGCTGTACCGCGGTCGGTGCGGCAGCGCAGGCCGCATCGTCCCGGCGGTCCCGCCAGGGCACGGCCAGCCGGAACGAGGTCGTGGGCTTCGCGACGAGCGCCGCCAGTGCCCGCCTCGGTGTCCGGGCGGACTGCTGCTCGCCGATCGTCGTCATCGGGTCACATGCTCACACGCGCAGGGCGTCACGGACATAGGCGCGCGCGGCCAGCGCCCCGAACGCGACCGTCCACGCCAGGATGATCGCGGCACCGCCCCAACCGACCCAACCGCCGTCGAGCGCGGCCCGGCCGGCCCTCGGGATCCACGCGAACGGCAGCACCTCGAAGGTGTCGCGCAGCCAGTGCGGGAAGGCCTCGAGCGGAATCCAGATGCCGGCGAGGAAACCCACGACGCTGTACGCCAGCCCGATCACCTGCTGCGCCGACTCGATCTTGCTGGACAGGTACCCGACCCACACGCCGGCCACGGCAACGGGCAGCACCCCGACGACGATCGACACACCGGCCAGCAGCCAGCGGTCGGCCGGCATCCGGATGCCGTGGGCCGCCCCCAGCACGAACAGCAGCACCACCGCGGGAACACCCATCGAGAACCCGGCGATCATCTTCGATACGACGTACTGCCAGCCCGGCAGAGCGGTGAGGCGCAACTGCCGGTTCCACCCGATGCTGCGCTCGGCGACGATCCGGCCGCCCATCGAGAACGTCGCGGCCATGATCCCGTACGTCGCCATCGACACCATGTAGTACGCGAGCCCGGTCAGTCCGCCGATCCTGTCCTTGGAGAGGTTCGGACCGATGAACTCGAACAGGACGACGGGCAGCAGCAAGGTGAAGATGACCGCCCGGCGGCTGCGCAGCACGCGGCGCACCTCGAACCCGATGTAGGCCGTGTTCATCACCGCTCCTCCTGCTCGTCGGCGGTCAACACCAGGAACGCCTCTTCGAGCCCGCTCCCGGTGACCTCGATGTCCCGTACCTCAGGACGCGACGCCAGCAGCGCCCGCAGCGCCGCGTCGCTGTCGGGGCAGCGCAGCAGGACCGTCCCGCCGTGCCGCTCGACCCGGGCAACCCCGGGCAGCGCTTCCAGGTCGGCCAGCGCGACAGACGTAGGGACGGTCGCGCGGATCATGCGCCCGCCAACCATGGCCTTGACCTCGGTCGTCGGCCCGTCGGCGACGACGCGTCCGCGCCGCATGAGCACGATCCGGTCGGCGAAGTCGTCGGCCTCCTCCAGGTAGTGCGTCGCGAACAGGACGGTCCGTCCCTCAGCCGCCCACGCGCGCATCGCTCCCCAGAACTGGTGCCTGGTCTCGACGTCCATCGCGACAGTCGGTTCGTCGAGCACCACGAGGTCGGGGTCGGCGGCGATCGCGAGGGCGAACCGCACCCGCTGGCGCTGGCCGCCGGACAGGTTCTGGGTGCGCTGGTCGGCGATGTCCGCGATGCGTGCCCGCGCGAGCACCTCCCGGGTCGGCAGCGGGCGGGGGGACAAGCAGCGGATCGTGTCGATGACCTCGTGCACCCGGAAGTCGACGGGCAGGGTCCCGGTCTGCAGCATCGCGCCGACCCGGCCCGCCGCGCAGGCCTGGCGCGCGGTGAGCCCGAACAGCCGGACGCTCCCGGCGTCCGGCCGCGTCAGCCCGAGCAGCATGTCGATGGTCGTGGACTTCCCGGCGCCGTTGGGCCCGAGCAGGGCCACCACCTCGCCCGGGGCGATGTCGATGTCGACGCCGTCCACGGCCACCACGGGCCCGTACACCTTCCGCAGACCGGCGAGCCGGATGCCCTGGAACTGCGGGGTCTGCGACGCCGGCTCCCCGGCGGCGAGGGCAGCTGTCTGCATCATGACCAGCACTCTGTCGGGCGCCGGGCCGAGACGACAGTCGCAGGGCTCACCGGGTGCCGATGACGTTCGTCATGCCAGCGCTTCGGTCTCCCGTCAGGCGAGGTCCATCTCCCAGGACGCGGACGGCGACGGGGCGAGGCCGGTCGCGACGTGCCGGGAGAAGACCTGGTATCCCGAGGCTGCGGTGAGCGTGTGCAGCTCGGTCCGACCGCTGTTTCCGTCGGGTACGAGCACGTACAGGTCAGGTGTGCCCGAGCCGGTCGGCTGGCCGAGCCGCCACGTGAAGCCCGTGTTCAGCGGCAGTGGAAGGGCCGCGTGCACCGAGTACGTGCTGTAGCCGCTCTTCTCGCTGAGGATGTGCACCTCGGTCTGGCGGGAGCCGGTCGTGCCGCTGTCGTGGATCGCGACCAGGTCGCCGTTGCCGTTCGCGTCGCCGATGAGGAAGTGCCAGCCGGATCCGCCGGTCGTCAGAGCGGTGGCCCGGTGGGTCAGGAACGTCGAGTAGCCGCTGGCCGCCGACAGCACGTGCACCTCGGCGCGGCCGCTGCCGGTGTGCCCGTCCTCCAGGACGTACAGGTCCTGCTGATGGTCGCCGGCGTACGACCCGAGCTGGACCTGCTCGTCGGTGTCGGCCGGTAGGGCCGGCTGAGCGGTCGCGATGTGCGCCAAGAACGTGGTGTACGAGGAGGCCGCCGACAGCACATGGACCTCGAGCCGGTTCGACGCGCCGCCGCGCAACCGAATCGCCCACAGGTCGGGCGCACCGTCCCCCTGGTACGGGGCGATGAGGTAGGTCCAGTCGGTCGTGTTGCTCGGCGCCAGCACCGTCCGGAACGGACCGGTCGTCGCGGCGTAGCCGGTGGAGGCCGATGTCTCCATCACCTCGACGTTGCCGGAGCTGCCGCCCGACGCGCGGACCGCGTAGAGGTTCACCCCGAACGCCGTCGCGGTCGCGGGACCCATGGTCGCCGCGCTCGGTGCGGTCGTGGTCGAGGCGGGAGTCGCCGGCGGGCTGGGCGTGCTGGACGCCGCCGGGGTGCTGGTCGCCGGCGGAGTGCTCGGCGCGGTGGTGACGGGCGCCGTCGGCGTGGTGGTGGAGGCCGGTGCGCTCGGCGCCGGGGCCTGACCGGTGAAGTGGATGAAGCCGGTGATGCCCGCCACCGGGTAGACCCGCCAGTGGAAGTCGCCGCCCCAGTTGTCCTCCGACACGGTGACCGTGCCCGCGCCCACCGCCTCGACCACCGCCACGTGGCCGCTGCTGCCCATGCCCGCCGTGCTGTTCCACCACGCGACCGACCCGACCGTGGGCGTCGTGTCCACCGTACCGATGCCGTACGCGACGGCGTTCGTCCCCCACGTGGTCGCGTTGCCCATCAGCCCGGGCGGGTTCGGCACCTTGTAGAGAGTGCTCTCGACGTACGCCGCGTAGTTCGTGCAGTTGTGCCCTGCGTACGCGCGCCAGTACATCGTCTGGTTCGTGACGTCGTTGTAGCCGTGGCTCGTGTAACCCGCTGCGTTGCAGGCGGTGTAGCCCGTGCACAGGGTCGTGCTGGCGGCGTGCGCCGACGGCGCGAGGGCCACGACACCGGCGAGCAGCGGCACCATCGCGACGGCTCCGGCGCCGATCCGGCGGCGCAGTGCCCGCCGTAGCAGGCGGCGGGCCACCCGCGCCTCGCTGCTTCGCCGCTTGCTCACGCATAGGGACTTCGGGGCGCCGAAACATCGTTCTTGAAACCACTCCGGGGATGACCCCCGGACGGGCCACCGAACGCGGCCGGTTCTTGCTGCACCCGGGTGACATCGCCCGGATGGCTACAGACCGACTCGGGCGCAGCCGACAGGACGGACCCGCATCAGAACGGGCAGTAGTGCCTGGGATCGCCGCGCCGGTCCGGCGGGGGCAGGTTGCGACGCGGGGTCTGCACGAGCGGCGCGTCCGCGGGGTCCTTGCCCAGAGCCCGGCGCCAGCCGGCACGGGCGCGGGGATGCATCCGCCGCGACGGCGGCACCAGGCGCCAGAGCGCGCTCACCATCCGCCCGAACCGCCGCAGCCGGCGCTCGTCGGTCTCGGTCCAGGTCAGTCCCAGCCGCTCCCGGACCGCGGGGTGGTAGAGGCCGGTGGTCAGCCAGTGGTACTGCCGCTCGACGGCTGGCGCCAGCCAACGGCGCCACACCCAGCCGGGCACCGGAAGCCGCGGCGGCTTGGCGATGCCCGCAATGTTGCGGACGGCCTGGGTCGCGGGGTTGTCCTCGAGCACGTCGCGGCACATCCGGTCCCAGTAGGCCTCGAAGGCCTGCCAGTCGGGCGGTACGGGACGCATCGACAGGCCGTACAGCGCGTACCACTGGATGCTCTCCTGGTAGAACCGCTCCTTCTCGCGCCGCGTCAGCGGCGTCCCGAAGTACTCCATGATCACGGGCACGGACATGACGAACGTGGCGTGCGCCCAGAAGAACGTGTCGGGGTTGAGCGCGCTGTACGGGCGGCCGTGGCGGTCGACGCCCCTGATCGTGCGGTGGTAGTCGCGCACCTCGCGGGCGGTCTGCTCGGCCCGGTCGCCGTCGTAGACCACGCCGTTGATCGGGTAGAGCGAGCGGTAGAGCCGCTGCCACCGCTCGGTGAAGAAGTCGGAGTGCTCCTCCACGCCGGCGCCGAGCTGCGGGTGCATGTTCTGCAGCGAACCCGCCCAGAGGCCGACGAGCATGCCGCGCCAGTCGCCGTAGTAGCGCCAGGTGACCGAGTCGGGCCCGAGCGGCTGCACGGCGCCGGCCCGGTTCACATTCCGAGAGTATCCAAGCCTCGGCCGCCCGGTCGTGCCTAGCCGCCGAGACCGAGCGCCTCGAAGGCGGCGTACGACGGCTTGATCGTCGCCGTCGGCCCGGAGCCGGCCACCGCGTCCAGCGTCTTGAGCCCGTCTCCGGTCGAGAGGATCACCGTCTCGGCGTCGGGGTCGAGCAGGCCGTCGGCCAGCAGCCGCTGAAGGCACGCGACGGTCACGCCGCCGGCAGTCTCGGCGAAGATCCCCTGCGTCCGCGCCAGCAGCCGCATCCCCGCGACCACCTCCTCGTCGCTGACCGAGGTGAGCGCACCGCCGGTGCGGCGGCAGACCTCGACGGCGTACGGGCCATCCGCGGGGTTGCCGATCGCGAGCGACTTGGCGATCGTCTTCGGCTTCACCGGGGTGACGTCGCTCGTGCCGTTGCGAAACGCGGTGGCGATCGGCGAGCAGCCGTCGGCCTGGGCGCCGAAGACCTTCCAGGGCGTCGCCGGGACCACCCCGTTGCGGGTGAGCTCCCCCCACGCCCGGTCGACCTTGGTCAGCAACGAACCGGAGGCGCACGGGATCACGACCTGGTCGGGCAGCCGCCAGCCGAGCTGCTCGGCGATCTCGAAGCCCAGCGTCTTCGAGCCCTCGGCATAGAACGGTCGGACGTTGACGTTGACGAACGCCCACTCCTCCTCGCCGGCGATCTCCGAGCAGAGCCGGTTCACGTCGTCGTACGAGCCGTCGATCGCCACGAGCGTGCCGCCGTAGACGGCCGTCGAGACGGTCTTGCCGTCCTCGAGGTCGTGCGGGATGAGGACCACGCTGCGCAGCCCGACTGCCGCCGCGTGCGCCGCGACGGACTGGGCGAGGTTGCCGGTGGACGCGCAGGCGACGGTCGTGAAGCCGTACTCGCGGGCGGCCGAGAGGGCAACCGAGACGACCCGGTCCTTGAACGAGTGGGTCGGGTTCGCCGAGTCGTCCTTGACCCACAGCGGCGCGGTGAAACCGAGCTCGGCGCCGAGCCGGTCGGCCCGGATCAGCGGCGTCATGCCGGTGTGGGACTCGACGCGGGTGGCGGGGTTCTGGCCGACCGGCAGGAGACCGGCGTACCGCCAGAGGGTGTGCGGGCCGGACTCGATCTGCTGCTGGCTGACGCGAGCGAGCGCGTCCGGGTCGTACCCGATCTCCAGCGGCCCGAAGCACTGGTAGCACGCGTGTTGCGGCCCGAGCGAGAACGTGGCGCCACAGTTGCGACACACGAGTTCGGCGGCGGGGGAGGGGATAACGGAACGATCAGCAACTGAAGTCATGGGCGAGGCCTCTCTCCTCATCTTTCCCGGGTCGCGCCCGGGCCGGAGTTGGCACCAGCTGCAGGAACACGTCTCGTGTTGACCACGCGATCGTTCGATCACGTATGCGTCCGAAGACGTAGGGCGATCCCTACACGGTTGCCGGGGCTTCGTCGGGCCGGTCCCTCTGCCCCTCTGGATGAGTCCATATGAACTTGTTGGTCCATTCTCGCACATCGTTGGTCGGCGACCGCAGTGCGCGCAGGGGGCATCGGTGGTTCGCAGTGGTCCGCAGTGAGCGCAGTGGTTCGCAGTGAGCGCAGTGAGCACGGTGATCACAGCGGCCCGGCAACGCGGCGCGCGCGGTTCGGCATCCAGTCGTGGACTGTGACGCCAGCTCGGCCACCGGATTCGCAAGGGGCGAGCAGGAGCTAGCGAGAAGGAGCCTACGGGGCCACGAAGTCAGGGGTCAGAATGACGACGATCGGGCTGTGGTACGCAGCGAGTTCGCGGAACTGCGCCTTGACCCGTTTGATCGTCGGAAACTGGTGCGCGAGTTCCTCGGCTGCGGCCTGGGCCCCCGGGGCCGACGGGTCGAAGTAGGCGCAGGTCGACAAGATGTCGTTCTCGTAGTTGCCGAAGCTCGTGACCGTCCAACCGGCGGCAGTGAACTCGGCGCTGGCCCGGTCGGCCAGGCCGGTGATCGTCGTGTTGTTCAGGACGACGAGCGGCTCGCGAGCTGAACCGGCGGGTGGGGTCGACGGCGTGGAACGGCGGTGATGCGTCGGCGCCGGAGTCGGCGTCTGGGTTGATCCCGACGCGCGGGTCTTAGCGGCTCGCGACGATGGTCCGGAGCCGCCGACGCCTGCCGCGGATTGCCGGGGGCTCGCCGTTGGTCCGCCCGCGCTTGTCGTGTGGTGTGACGGCCCGATCAGCGCGACCAGGGCGATGACCAGCACGATCGCTCCCGCGATCGACAGGGCGATGCCGGCCCTGCGCTCGCGGCGGTGGCGTCGCCGACGGGATCGGCGGTCGAAGCTGCTCAGATGTCAATCCCCAACCGGCGGGCGGAACGTTGGCGCTGCCGGGCCGCACGCAGGCGGCGCAGGCGCTTGACCAGCATCGGGTCGACGGCCAGGGCGTTCGGGTTGTCGATCAAGGCGTTGAGGATCTGGTAGTACCGGGTC
>DASVGV010000069.1:0-21578 GCA_036379355.1 Mycobacteriales bacterium
CTATCCACGTGCTATCCGTGAGGTCGATACTGCTCGCATCTGCTCTCTCATGCAAGTGTTGCAAGTTGGGAGACATCGGCTCGAAACGCCTTGTGTATCTGGGGAATCCGTCGTGTTCGGAGGGGCATGCGATTGATGACCAAATCGATGTGCGGTCAGGTTCGAGTCCAGTATCGCCCACCACCACAGGCCGGACCGACCCCGATGGGCAGGGCCGCGGTCCTCGGCCAGGATGGGCGCCTAGGGTGACGCCGGGGTCGGACCCGCGCGAGCACGGGAGTGCCGTGGATGACCTGCTCCGCCCCGACCTGCGCCCTCTGACCTTGTGGCTGGTGGTCCGCCGCCCCGACGACGCGGTGTTGTGGGTCGAGGCCGACCGGCGCGTGCTGGCCGGCCCGCACGTCGAGCTCGTCATCGACGTCGTGTTCCTCGGCCGGCGGAGGGTCGTCGTCGAGCAGCGGCTTCCTGCTGGCGACGTGCTGGTGTGCGAGCGGCTCGCCGTGCGGGTGCCGTGGCGCCCGCATCGTTGGTGACGCGGCACCCGTGCTGTCAGCGAATGCGACCGTCAAGATCACCAAGAGTGCCGCCACCGTGCACGTGCTCGTCGTCCGGAAACGGCGTCGTCCGGACAGCATCGTTGATCCCGGTCCGGACACCTGCGACCGTGCAGGGCCATGGGCCGGCAGCCGACGAAAAGGGTGTCGCGTCGCACCTTGCTGACCGGTGCAGCCGGAATCGCCGGGGTGGCGGTGGTCGGAACCCTCGTCGACAACCGCGTCCTGCCCGGCAAGGGCCATCTGGAGCGGGCGCTGCACATCGCGCCCAGTCAGGGGGTCGACGCCAGCATCCCCGACGTCAGCGCCGGTCCCATCGTGTCCGGGCGGTTCACCTCTGTCCGGTTCCGTCGCCGCGTGGGCTGGGCTGTCGCGTACCCGCCCGGCAGCCGGGACGGGGCGTCGCTGCCAGTGGCGCTCGCCCTCCCGGGGCGCGGCACCACGGGAGTGGCGTTCCTCCACGACATCGGGTACCCCTCGTTTCTGGCGGCCTTCGTCGGTGGCGGCGGCCAGTCGTACGCCATCGCAGCCGTCGATGGCGGGACCGAGTACTGGCATCCCCGGTCCAACGGTGACGACCCACTCGGCATGCTGGTGGACGAGTTCCTTCCCCTCCTGGACCGCATGTCCTTGCATACCAGCACTTTTGGGGCCCTCGGAGTCTCGATGGGCGGGTACGGGAGCCTCCTGCTCGCCCGCCAGTCGGGACGAGGGGCGTTGGGCGGACGCCGCCTCACCGTCGCCGCCGCTGCCAGTCCCGCCCTGTGGGAGTCGGCCGGAGCCACCGCGCCGGGTGCCTTCGACGACGCTGCCGACTGGGCGAGATGGGGAGACCTGATCGCCGCCCCCGGGGTGGCGTCCTCGACGGCACTCTGGGTCTCCTGCGGCGACAGCGACCCGTTCGCCGCCTCCACCCGCGCGTACCGAACGGCCACCCGAGGGCCGGCCGGCGGGTTCACGCCGGGTGCGCACACCGACGGTTACTGGCGCAGCGTCGCGGCCGCGCACGTGGCGTTCGTCGGCCAGCACGTCACCTGACGACGGCCCGTGGAGGGACCCTCCCGTACGGCCTCGAACCACGTCATGTCAGCGTCAGGGCGTGGCATCCTCCCGGCGCGCGCTCGGCATCGTGGCGTTCTTCATGCTCCTCACCACCCTGGCCAGCAACGCGCCGTCGCCGCTGTATGCCCTCTACCAGCAGCGATTCCACCTGTCAGCACTGGGCGTGACCGGTGTCTTCGCGGCGTACGCGGGCGGGGTGATGGTGGCCCTGTTCGTGATCGGCGGCCTGTCTGACGCCGTCGGACGTCGGCGCGTCCTGGCGCCGGCGCTGCTGCTCATCGGGGTGAGCGCGGTCCTGTTCGCCGTGGCCGACGGGGTGGGCTGGCTCTACGCCGCCCGTGGCGTCCAGGGGTTGGCGACCGGCGGGATCACCGGCGCGGCGACTGCCGCCCTCGTCGAGCTGGAGCCGTCCGGCGACCGGCAGCGGGCGTCGTACCTCAACACCCTGATGTACGTCTCCGGCGCCGCGGTCGGGCCTTTGCTGTTCGGCTTCCTGGCGCAGTTCGCGCCCTGGCCGCTGCACCTGCCGTTCCTGCTCGAGCTCGGCCTCGTCGCCGTCGCACTCGTCGCCGTCCGTGCCCTGCCCGAGACCGTCACACCCGAGGCCCGACGGCCCTGGAGGGTGCAGCGCCCGTCGGTGCCCCGGCCGATCCTGGGCCCGTTCGTGCTCGCCGTGCTGGCGCTGTCGGTCGCCTGGGGAGTCGGCGGCCTGTACGCCGCGCTCAGCCCCACGATCGACCGGCAGCTGCTGCACGTGCACAGCGACGCCGCGGCGGGCGCGATCCTGTTCGTCTTCGCGGCCGTCGGCGGCATCACCCAGATCGCGCTGCGCCGCTGGCCGTCCTGGCGGTCGATCAGCGTCGGCGTCCTCGGGGTCGCGGTCGGGATGTCCCTTGTCTTCTGGGGCGAGGCAGCTCAGGTTGTCGCGCTCTTCCTCCTCGGCACCCTGCTGACCGGCAGTGCGTCGGCGCTGGCGTTCCTGGGAAGCCTCGCCCTGGTCAACGAGGTGGCCCCACCCGCCCGCCGCGCCGAGCTCGTGTCCGCCTGGAACCTCGTCGGCTACCTGTCGCTGTCCGTGCCCGCGATCGGGGTGGGCCTGCTGAGCGACGCGGTCGGACTCCAGGCCGCGACCGGCATCTTCACGGCCGTCGTCGCCGGGCTCGCCCTCGTCACCGCGAGCGCCGTGCTGCTCGCGCCGCGCCGGCCGCTGGACCGCCTGTCGGACGACGAGCTCGCCGAGCTCGGGCTGAACCCCGCCGTTGCCGCCAGCGGCCTGGGCTGAGCGCGCGCTGCCCCGGGCCGCCGCGGCAAACGGCGGCGACCGGCCTGATCAGCGTCGATAGTCTCGGAGCCATGCCTGCCGACCTCCGCCTGACCGTCGACTCCGCTGCCCACACGGTGGCCGCCGGGTCGACCGCGGCGGACGCGTTCGCTGCGGCGGGGATCAGCGACGTGATCGCCGTCCGCGTCAACGAACAGGACCCGATCCGCGACCTCGCGTACGTGCCGGAGGACGGTGACGTGCTCGCGTCGATCCCGATGGCGACCGAGGAGGGCCGCGCGATCCTGCGGCACTCGACCGCGCACGTGATGGCGCAGGCGGTGCAGGAGCTGTTCCCCGGCACGCTGCTCGGCATCGGGCCGCCGATCGAGAACGGCTTCTACTACGACTTCCTGCCCGAGCGGCCCTTCACGCCCGAGGACCTCAAGGCCATCGAGAAGAAGATGCAGCAGATCGTCAAGCAGCGGCAGCAATTCCGACGCCGCGCGGTCGCCGCCGAGGAGGCGCGTGCGGAGCTCGCGCACGAGCGGTTCAAGCTCGAGCTGCTCGACCTGGCCCACGGCCCGGGCTCCGGCGCGGACGAGGGCGGCGACGAGATGTCGGTCGAGGTCGGCGGTACCGAGATCACCATGTACGACAACGTCGTCGCCGGCGAGCAGGTGTGGACCGACCTGTGCCGGGGGCCGCATCTGCCGACCACCCGGGACATCCCGGCGTTCGCGCTCATGCGGTCGGCCGCGGCGTACTGGCGCGGCAGCGAGAAGAACCCGCAGCTGCAGCGCATCTACGGCACCGCGTGGGAGTCGAAACAGGCGCTGAAGGAGCACCTCGACCGGCTGGCCGAGGCCGAACGGCGCGACCATCGCCGCCTCGGTGCCGAGCTCGACCTGTTCTCGTTCCCCGACGAGATCGGCTCCGGGCTCGTCGTGTTCCATCCCAAGGGCGGGGTGGTCAAGCGCGAGATGGAGGACTACGTCCGCCGGCGGCACATCGAGGAGGGCTTCCAGTACGTCGGGACGCCGCACATCGCCAAGGAGGGCCTGTTCCACACCTCCGGGCACCTGCCGTACTACGCCGAGGACATGTTCCCGCCCATGCAGATGGACGGCGCGAACTACTACCTCAAGGCCATGAACTGCCCGATGCACAACCTGATCTACCGGTCGCGCGGGCGGTCCTACCGGGACCTGCCCCTGCGGCTGTTCGAGTTCGGGTCGGTCTACCGGTACGAGAAGTCCGGGGTGGTGCACGGGCTCACCCGCGTGCGCGGCATGACCCAGGACGACTCCCACTCGTACTGCACGCCGGAGCAGGCACCCGCCGAGATCAAGCACCTGCTCGACTTCGTCCTCGGACTGCTGCGCGACTTCGGCCTCGACGACTACTACCTCGAGCTCTCGACGCGCGACGAGTCCAAGCCGGACAAGTTCGTCGGCTCGGCCGAGGACTGGGCGGTCGCGACCAAGGTCCTCGAGGACGTCGCGAACGCCTCCGGCCTCGCCCTCGTCCTCGACCCCGGCGGCGCGGCCTTCTACGGCCCCAAGATCTCCGTGCAGGCCAGGGACGCCATCGGCCGTACCTGGCAGATGTCGACGATCCAGTACGACTTCAACCAGCCCAAGGGCTTCGCACTGGAGTACCAGGCGGCCGACGGCACGCGGCAGCAGCCGGTGATGATCCATTCGGCGAAGTTCGGGTCGGTCGAGCGCTTCTTCGGGGTGCTGGTCGAGCACTACGCCGGCGCGTTCCCCGCGTGGCTCGCGCCGGTGCAGGTCGTGGGCATCCCGGTCAGCGCGGCGCACGTCGACTACCTGCGCGAGATCGCGCGGACGTTCACGGCCGCCGGCATCCGGGCCGAGGTGGACGACTCGGACGAGCGGATGCAGAAGAAGATTCGTACGGCGCAGAAGCAGAAGGTCCCGTTCATGCTGATCGCCGGTGACGAGGACATTGCCCAGGGCGCGGTCTCGTTCCGCTACCGCGACGGGTCACAGAACAACGGCGTACCGGTCGCGGCGGCCGTCGCGGAGGTCGTCGACGCCGTCGCCTCCCGTGCCTGACCCCTATCCGGCGCGCGAGCCGGACGAGCGACAGGACGGGATCGCCGCGCCCGACGGCTTCGGCCGGTTGTGGACACCGCACCGGATGGCGTACATCGACGCGGGTGAGTCGGGGGAGCGGGCCGCGGCCGGCTGCCCGTTCTGCCGCATCCCGGGGTCGAGCGACGTCGACGGCCTGATCGTCGCGCGCGGCAGCACCTGTTACGTCGTGCTGAACCTCTACCCGTACAACCCGGGCCACCTCATGGTGGTGCCGTTCCGGCACGTGGCCGACTACACCGATCTGGAGGCCGAAGAGCGGGTCGAGCTGGGGGATCTGACCGCCGTCGCGCTGAGGGCCCTGCGCGCCGTCAGCGGCCCGCACGGGTTCAACGTCGGCATCAACCTGGGCGCGCCGGCGGGCGCCGGGGTGGCCGAGCACCTGCACCAGCACGTGGTCCCGCGCTGGTCCGGAGACACGAACTTCATGCCGGTCGTGGGCCACACAAGGGTGCTGCCGCAGCTGCTGGCCGACACGCGGCAGCGCCTGGCGGACGCCTGGCCGACAGGATGATCACGGTCCTTCGGACGCTAGGCTCGCCGCTCGTGAGGCGGCCGCGACGGTGCTAGGCATCCACGTCCGCGAGCCCATCGCGAGACTGCTCGCGCCGTTCATCCGGCTCCTGGTCCGTGCCGGCGTCTCGCCCGACGTCGTCACGACCATCGGGACCATCGGCGTCACCGCCGGCGCCGTCGTGTTCTTCCCGCGGGGGCACTTCTTCTGGGGCACGATCACGATCACCTGCTTCGTGTTCAGCGACCTCATCGACGGCCAGATCGCCCGTGCGCTCGGGCGGTCGAGCGTCTGGGGCGCGTTCCTCGACTCGACACTCGACCGGGTGGGCGACGCCGCCGTCTTCGGGACGATCGCGTTCTGGTACGCCGGGGCGGGTGCCTCCCTGCCCCTGTGCGGCGCGGCGCTCGGCTGCCTCGTCGCCGGCACGATCACGTCGTACATCAAGGCGCGCGCCGAGGCCCTCGGCCTGTCCGCGAACGTCGGGTTCGCCGAGCGCGCGGAGCGCCTCATCATCGTCCTGGTCTGCGCCGGGCTGTACGGGCTCGGCGTGCCGTACCTGCTGCCGATCGCGCTGTGGTTCCTGCTCGGCGCGACGATCGTCACGGTGGTCCAGCGGCTGGTCGAGGTGCGCCGCCAGGCGGTGCTGTTCGAGCAGCGGAAGGCGGGGCAGGCGGCCACATGAGCCTGCGGGACCGCGCGCTGGGAGCTGCGTACGGAGTGGGCTGGTCGGGCGTGAAGCTCCTGCCAGACCTGCCGAGCGAGCGCCTGTTCCGGGCGGGCGCGGACCTGGCCTACGGCCGGCAGGGCAAGGGAGCGCGGCGGCTGCGGTCCAACCTGAGCCGGGTCGTCGCCGCGACGCCCGCGCTGCGCGGAGCAGACGTCGACGCCCTGGCGGCGAAGGCGATGCGCTCGTACGCCCGCTACTGGCGCGAGGTGTTCCGGCTTCCGGTCACCCCCACCGAGCGCATCGTCGGCGACATGCAGGTGGCCGACGAGCACCTGCTCCGCGACGCGTACGCCGGCGGGCGAGGCGTCATCCTCGCGCTGCCGCACATGGGCAACTGGGACCACGCCGGCGCCTGGCTGGTCAGCACCGGCGTGCCGTTCACCACCGTCGCCGAGCGGCTCGAGCCCGCCTCCCTGTTCGAGCGGTTCGTGGCGTTCCGCGAGTCCCTGGGCATGGAGGTCGTTCCGCTGACCGGCGGCGAGCAGCCGCCGTTCGTCCTGCTGCGCGAGCGTCTCGAGGCCGGCCGGATGCTGTGCCTGCTCGCCGACCGCGACCTGACCCCAGCAGGCGTCCCCGTCGAGTTCTTCGGTTCCACGGCCACGATGCCCGCCGGGCCGGCGCTGCTCGCGGTCCGTACCGGCGCCGTGTTGCTGCCGGTCACGCTCTGGTACGACGACCCCGCACCCTGGTCGGCCCGCATCCACGAGCCGGTACGCGACCCGGGCTCGGGCAGCGAGGCGGAGCGGGTCGCCACCATGACCCAGCAGATGGCCGACGCGTTCGCGTCGGCCATCGCCGCGCACCCCGCGGACTGGCACATGCTCCAGCGGCTGTGGCGCGACGACCTCGATCCCGCGCGGCGGGCATGAGGATCGGACTGGTCTGCCCGTACGTCTGGGACGTGCCGGGGGGCGTGCAGGCACACGTCCGGGACCTCGCCGAGACGCTGCTCGACTTCGGCCACCACGTCTCGGTTCTCACCCCGGCCGAGGACGACGACGAGCTCCCCGCCTACTGCGTCTCCGCCGGGCGGCCGGTGCCGATCCCGTACAACGGCTCGGTCGCCCGGCTGCTGCTCGGGCCGGTGAGCGCCGGCCGGACCCGCCGCTGGCAACGATCGGGCGGGTTCGACCTGCTGCACGTCCACGAGCCGGTGGCGCCGAGCGTGTCGCTCATCGCGTGCTACTGGGCGGAGATCCCGGTCGTCGGCACCTTCCACACCAACCACACCCGGTCCCGGGCGATGGTCGCCTTCGAGCCGTTCTTCATCCCGGCGCTGGAGAAGGTGCGCGGCCGGATCGCGGTGAGCGAAGCGGCCCGGCGGACGACGGTGGAGCACCTCGGCGGCGACGCGGTGCTGATCCCGAACGGCGTGGCCATCGACCACTTCGCCCACGCGCCGGTGCTGCCCGGCCACCCCGACGGGCGCACCCTCGGCTTCGTCGGGCGCATCGACGAGCCGCGCAAGGGACTCGACGTGCTCCTCGCAGCCCTGCGCCGCCTCCCGTCCGACATCCGTCTCCTCGTCGCCGGACCCGGTGAGGCCTCACTGCCGCGGGGCCTCGCGGGCCGCGTGGACCTGCTGGGGCAGGTCGACGAGGACGCCAAGGCATCGCTGCTGCGGTCGGTCGACCTGTACGTCGCGCCGAATGTCGGCGGGGAGAGCTTCGGCATCGTCCTGCTGGAGGCGATGGCGGCCGGCGCACCCATCGTGGCGAGCGATCTCGACGCGTTCGCCAGGGTGCTCGACCACGGCCGCTGCGGACACCTGTTCCCGACCGGCGACCCGGCCGCCCTCGCGCGCAGCATCGCCGACCTGCTGGCCGATCCGGCGAGCCGGTCGGCGCTGGCGTCGGCTGCCGGCGAGGCGGTCCGCGCGTACGACTGGCCGGTCGTGGCCCGTCGCGTCGTGGACGTCTACGAGGCGGTCCTCGAGACCCGGCTCGGCGAGCCGCCCGACGAGCGGGCCGGACCGTCGTGACCGGGCTCGTCGTCGCGATCGTCGTCGTCGCGACCGTGGCGGTCCTCCTCGTCTACCTCGTCTGGCTCGGGGGGCGGCACGACCGGCTCACCGCCCGTACCGACGGTGCCTGGGCGGCCCTCGACGCCCAACTTGTCCGGCGAGCCGCGGCAGCGCGCGCCCTCGCCCTGGTACGGGGAGACGCGGCGGTGGTCGAGGCGGCGGAGATCGTCCTCACCGACGCCGGCCACTCCGCGCCGTCCGACGAGCGGCAGGACGCGGAGAACGCTCTCGGGCGGGCCCTGCGCGGCGCCGGGTACGAGTCGCTGGACCCGGCCGCCGGCCCCACCCCGCTGTCCGAGCTTCGAAGCTCCGCGCAGCGGGTGCTGCTCGCACGGCAGTTCCACAACGACGCGGTACGCGACCTGATGGCGCTGCGGCACCGTCCGGCGGCGCGGCTGGCCCGGTGGGGGCGAGGGGGCACGCAGCGTTACTTCGAGATCGACGACACGGTGCTGACCGGCGTGGTGCGCAGTGGCACGCCGGGCTCGGGCACCTAGCCTGGCCGGATGTCCCTGCCGGCCGCCGTACGCCGTGTGACGGTGGCCTTCGTGGCGGCCGGCGTCGTCGCCGCGTGCGGGGGCAGAACCGTGACGCCGGCGAGTCCGCCGGCGCCGCACTCCTCGTCGACTCCGGCTCCGAGTCCCGTACCGACCCTGCTCTCGCCGCTCACCGGCCTGCCCGTCGCAGCCCTCGGCCCGGTCGTCGCGGTCAAGATCGACAACGTCGGCGACGTCGGGCAGACCGGCCTGGACGCGACCGACGTGGTGTACGCCGAGGAGGTCGAGGGCGGCCTCACGCGCCTGCTGGCGCTGTTCTCCTCCACGACACCCACCGCGGCCGGGCCGGTGCGGTCCGCGCGGGAGAGCGACCTGGAGGTGCTCGGCCCCTACGGCAAGGTCGCCTTCGCGTTCTCCGGCGCCAACGCCGGCGTGCTGCGCGAGATCCGCCGGGCGAACGTCGTCGACGACTCGTACGACACCGTGACCGGGGCGTACTCGATGGACCGGCAGCGACCGGCGCCGTACGAGTTCCTGGTGAACGTGCGGAAGCTCGCGGCCCAGCACCCCGGGGCGGCTGCGACGGACGTCGGCTTCCGGTTCTCGGCAGCGCCGCCGGCGCAGGCCGGCAACGCCGCGCCGGGGCCGGCGCAGCACCTCACCGTGCGCTTCCCCGGCACCACGCTGTCGGCGACCTACGCCGACGGGCGCTATGCGATCTCCCGCAACGGTCGTCCGCTCACCACCGACCGGCAGCCGGTCACGGCGACGAACATCCTGCTGCAGACCGTGACCGTGCGATCGAGCCGGTACGTCGACCACAACGGCGCCCGGACGCCGTACTCGGTCACCGTCGGCCACGGCCACGCGTCGGTGCTGCGCGGGGGGCTGCGCTACGACGGCACATGGTCGCGGCCCAGCCAGACCGCGCCGACCACCTGGACGGCCTCGGGCGGCGGCGCGTTGGCCCTCGTACCGGGCCGTACCTGGGTGATCCTCGTTCCCGCCGGCGCCCCCGTCGCGACCTCCTGACCGCCGGCCCCCACCCTCGCTTCCCGCCGAGATGCGGCTCTTCGCCGCATCTCGTGGAGCCCGGCGTGCTTTTGCCGCATCTCGGCGGTTCGCGTCGCGCTGTGAACCTGCTGGCGCACGTCGGTAGAATCGGGAGCGTGAGCGAGCACAGCGACACCACCCCCCGTACCGGCACCGACCGCGTGAAGCGCGGCATGGCCGAGATGCTCAAGGGCGGCGTGATCATGGACGTCGTCACGCCCGAGCAGGCGGTGATCGCCGAGCAGGCGGGCGCGGTCGCGGTCATGGCGCTCGAGCGCGTGCCCGCCGACATTCGCGCCGAGGGCGGCGTCTCGCGCATGTCCGACCCCGACATGATCGACGGGATCATCGCTGCGGTCTCGATCCCGGTCATGGCCAAGGCGCGCATCGGGCACTTCGTCGAGGCCCAGGTCCTGCAGTCGCTCGGAGTCGACTACATCGACGAGTCCGAGGTGCTCACGCCCGCCGACTACACCCACCACATCGACAAGTGGGCGTTCACCGTCCCCTTCGTCTGCGGTGCGACCAACCTCGGGGAGGCGCTCCGGCGCATCTCCGAGGGCGCGGCGATGATCCGCTCCAAGGGCGAGGCCGGCACCGGTGACGTGTCGAACGCCACCACGCACATGCGCCAGATCCGCGCCGAGATCAACCGCCTGCGGTCGATGTCGACCGACGAGCTGTACGTCGCGGCCAAGGAGCTGCAGGCCCCGTACGCCCTGGTGGAGGAGGTCGCGCGCACCGGCGCGCTGCCGGTGGTGCTGTTCACCGCGGGCGGCATCGCGACGCCCGCGGACGCGGCGATGATGATGCAGCTGGGCGCCGACGGCGTCTTCGTGGGCTCGGGCATCTTCAAGTCCGGCAACCCTCAGCGGCGGGCCGAGGCCATCGTGCAGGCGACGACGTTCCACGACGACCCGGACATCATCGCCAAGGTCAGCCGCGGTCTCGGCGAGGCGATGGTGGGCATCAACGTCGAGGCGCTACCCGAGAGCCACCGGCTGGCGACCCGGGGTTGGTAGCCGCCGGCTCCCACCCCCTCTCGGTCGGAGTGCTGGCGCTCCAAGGCGACGTTCGCGAGCACCGGTCGGCACTCGAACGTCTCGGGGTCTCGGCCCACGCGGTACGGCGGCCGGCCGAGCTGGCCACCTGCGACGGGCTCGTCATCCCCGGCGGGGAGTCGACCACGATGATCCGGCTGGCGCGGACCGCCGGCCTGCTCGAACCCCTCCGGTCCCGGATCGCCGATGGCCTCCCCACCTACGGCGCGTGCGCCGGCATGATCCTGCTGTCGCGCGGCGAGGTGATCGACGGCGAGCCGGCCCAGGAGACGTTCGGCGGCCTCGACATCACCGTGCGCCGCAACGCCTTCGGCCGGCAGGTCGAGTCCTTCGAGTCGGCCGTGGACATGGCCGGCATCGGTCCGGTGCACGGGGTGTTCATCCGCGCGCCGTGGGTGGAGGAGATCGGCCCCGACGTCGAGGTGCTCGCGCGGGTGGGTCCGGGCGACCCGGGCGCCGGTAGAATCGTCGCCGTACGCCAGGGGGCCGTGCTCGCCACCTCCTTCCACCCTGAGCTGACCGGCGACGCCCGGGTACACGCCCTGTTCCTCGAGATGGTCGCGGCAGCGGCCTCGTGACCGATTCGGGAGGCCTCGCGTGAGCGGCCACTCCAAGTGGGCGACGACCAAGCACAAGAAGGCGGTCGTCGACGCCAAGCGCGGCAAGCTGTTCGCGAAGCTGATCAAGAACGTCGAGGTGGCGGCCCGCACCGGCGGGGGGGATCCCGCCGGCAACCCGACGCTGGCCGACGCCATCGCGAAGGCGAAGGGTCAGTCGGTCCCGAACGACAACATCGACCGCGCGGTCAAGCGCGGTTCGGGCGCGGAGGCCGGGGGAGCGGACTACGAGGCGTTCGCCTACGAGGGCTACGGACCGGCCGGCGTGGCGCTGTACATCGAGTGCCTGTCGGACAACCGCAACCGCGCGGCCGGAGAGGTACGCACCGCGCTCAGCCGCAACGGCGGCACGCTGGCCGACCCCGGTTCGGTGGCGTACCTCTTCAGCCGGAAGGGTGTTGTCCTGGTTCCGGCGAACGGGACGACCGAGGACGACGTGCTGCTCGCCGTGCTCGACGCCGGCGCCGAGGAGGTCAACGACGCCGACGGCAGCTTCGAGATCGTCTGCGAGGCCACCGACCTGGCGGCGGTGCGAACCGCGCTGGTCGACGCCGGGCTGGAGATCGAGTCCGCCGACTCCGCGTGGCTCCCGAGCGTGCAGGTCGAGCTGGACGCCGACGTCGCCGCCAAGGTCGTCCGCCTGGTCGATGCCCTCGAGGACTGCGACGACGTGCAGAACGTGTGGACCAACGCCGACATGAGCGACGAGGTCCTCGCCCAGCTCGAGGACGCCTGAACCGTCTGGGGATCCGCGGGCCGGGGTCGGCGCGCCTCGGCCCTCGCCGCCGCCCGGCCTCGTAGGCTCGAACACGTGTTCGCGGAGCCCGTCCCCCCGCCGCCGCCCGGCGCGCGGCGCGTCCTGGGTGTCGACCCCGGGCTGACCCGCTGCGGCATCGGCGTGGTCGATGCGCTGCCCGGCGGCCGCCTCGCCCTGGTCGCGGTCGACGTCGTGCGTACCTCCGCCGACGCCGACTTGGCGGACCGGCTGCTGGCGCTCGAGGCCGGCTTGACCGCTGCGATGTCCGCGGTCCGGCCGGACACGGCCGCGGTCGAGCGGATGTTCAGCCAGCACAACGTCCGGACCGTGATGGGAACGGCCCAGGCCGCGGCGGTCGCCGTGCTCGTGGCGGGGCGCCTGGGTGTGCCGGTGGCGCTGCACACCCCGTCCGAGGTGAAGGCGTCGGTGACCGGCTCGGGTCGGGCGGACAAGCAGCAGGTCGGGCTGATGGTCGCCCGGCTGCTCGGACTGACCGCCGTTCCGCGCCCCGCCGACGCCGCCGACGCCCTCGCTCTCGCCATCTGTCATGCGTGGCGGGGCGCGTCCGCGCGCCGGCGCGAGCTGGCGGCCCGGTGATCGCCCAGATCACGGGCAGCGTCGAGGCGCTCGCTCCCGACAGTGCCGTCATCGCGGTCGCCGGTGTCGGGCTGCTCGTGCAGTGCACCCCCGACACGCTCGCCGGGCTGCGGCCCGGCGCGGTGGTCACGCTCGCGACGGCGCTCGTCGTCCGCGAGGACAGCCTGACGCTGTACGGCTTCGCCACCGCGGACGAGCGGGCTGTGTTCGAGTCGCTCCAGACCGCCACCGGTGTCGGCCCGCGGCTCGCGCAGGCCGTCCTCGCGGTGCACCGGCCCGATGCCGTCCGCCGCGCCGTCGCCGACGAGGACGTCGCCGCGCTGTGCGCCGTTCCCGGTGTCGGCCGCAAGGTCGCGCAGCGCCTCATCCTCGAGCTGCGCGACCGGCTCGGGCCGCCCGAAGGAGCCCCCGAGCCGGCGCCTGCGGCCGCGTCCGGGACGGACGAGGCCCGGTCCGGGCTCCTGTCCCTCGGGTACGGCGCGCGCGAGGCCGACGCAGCGCTCGCCGCCGTCGGGGACGGCGTCGACCCTGCCGACACGCCGGCGGTGCTGCGCGCGGCACTCGCCCAGCTGAGGCGTACGTGAGCGCCGACGACAGCCTGTCGGTGACGGCGCTACCCGAGGACGGCGAGCAGGAGGCGCGGCTGCGCCCCCGAACCCTCGGCGAGTTCGTCGCGCAGCAGCGGGTCCGCGAGCAGCTCCAGCTGGTGCTCGCGGGTGCGGAGGCACGCCATCAGGCGCCCGACCACATCCTGCTGTCCGGTGCCCCGGGGCTCGGCAAGACGACGCTCGCCATGATCGTCGCCGCGGAGCGCGGGGTCGGGCTGCGGCTCACCAGCGGCCCGGCGGTCGAGCGGGCCGGCGACCTGGCCGCCACGCTCCTCGACCTGGAGCCGGGCGAGGTGCTGTTCATCGACGAGATCCACCGCATGGCGCGGCCCGCCGAGGAGCTGCTGTACCTCGCGATGGAGGACTTCCGCGTCGACGTCGTCGTCGGCAAGGGTCCGGGTGCCCGGTCGGTCCCCATGGACCTGCACCCCTTCACGCTCGTCGGCGCGACGACCCGCGCCGGGCTGCTCACCAACCCGCTGCGCGACCGGTTCGGGTTCACCGCCCACCTCGACTTCTACGCGCCGGACGAGCTGGCCGAGATCCTGCGCCGCGCGGCGGACCGGCTCGCGGTTCCCCTCGACCCGGATGCCGCCGCCGAGATCTCCGGGCGGTCGCGCGGTACGCCGCGGGTGGCGCTGCGGCTGCTGCGCCGAGTGCGCGACTGGGCCGACGCGCGGGGGAGCGGCACCGTCGACCTGGCCGCGGCGCAGGCCGCTCTCGAGCTGTTCGACGTCGACGAGCTCGGGCTCGACCGGCTCGACCGGGCCGTCCTCGAGGCCCTCGTGCTGCGGTTCTCCGGCGGGCCGGTCGGGCTGTCCACGCTGGCGATCGCGGTCGCCGAGGAGCCGGAGACGGTCGAGGAGGTCGCCGAACCGTTCCTGGTACGGGCCGGCCTGCTGGCCCGTACGCCCAAGGGACGGGTGGCGACGCCCGCTGGATTCGCACATCTGGGCGTGACGCCACCCGCGCGGAGCGGCACCGTGCCGCTGTTCGACGCCTGAACGGGCGCCGCCGGCCGTCTCCCCGACTACCATGGAAGCCCTGCGCCAGGGCTCGGACCGCCCTGGGCCCCCGTTCCCGCCCCGAAAGGTCGTTCCGATGTCTGCCCCCGGCCCGTGCTGACGTACGCCTCCGGCCCGGCTCACCAGATGGCCACCGTCGTGGCCAAGAGCAGCAGCGGCAGCAGCAGCCTCTCGGGTTACGTGCTGCCGATCATCATCCTGCTGCTGGTGGTGTTCTTCATCGTCAACAGCCGCCGCCGGCAGAAGTCGCTGAACCAAGCGCGGCAGCGCGAGCAGGACGAGTGGGCGCCGGGCACCGAGATCGTGACCCGCGCGGGCCTGATCGCGACGATCGTGGAGCGGGCGGAGGACCACGTGGTGCTGGAGGTCGCCCCGGGCGTCCGCACCCGCTACGTCCCCGAGGCGATCGGCAAGCGGTGGTACCCCGCCGACGAGGTGTCGGAGCCGACCGAGCCGGAGCTCGAGCCGCCGCACGATGGCGCTGCACCGGCGCCGGACGAACAACGGTTGGCAGACTGATCGTTCGACCGTCCGGGTGACCTGCCCGGACCGAGAGGACGCCGCCGCCCAGGCGGTCCGTCCGAGGAGAGGAAGCACCGCGTGGCACGCCGTCCACCGTCACGCCCGGGTCTGCGCCTGGGTGTCCTGGCCGTCATCCTGGTGGCGATGTACGCCGGGATGCTCGGGTCGGGGCACCTGAAGCCCAACCTCGGCCTCGACCTCCGCGGCGGAACCCAGGTGATCCTGACCCCGCAGAAGACCAACGGCGTGACGGCGAACAAGGCCCAGCTGACGACGGCCGTGAACATCATCCGGCAGCGGGTGGACGGCCTCGGCGTTGCCGGCGCCAGCGTCGAGACACAGGGCAACAACGTCGTGATCGCGGTGCCCGGCAAGGGTCGCAACGACGTCCTCGACCAGGTCGGCCAGACAGCCGCGCTGTCCTTCCGCGAGATCTACACCGACCCCAAGACCGGCCAGCCGTACGAGGCGAACAACCCGGCGCCGCCGACCAAGCCCACCCCGTCCACGTCCGCTTCACCGACCGGCGCGGCGTCACCCGGCTCCTCCGGGAGCCCGACCTCGTCTCCCACCGCGCCGGCATCGGGCAGCAGCGGCACGCCGCATGCGTCCACGGCGACGTCTCCCGCGGCCACCGCCACGACGCACAACCGCCCCCTGTCGGACGCCCTGCGGGCGGCCTCGCCGTCGCCCACGCCGCCGGCCCCGACCACCGCCGGACCGGCGCCGTCGGTCTCGGCACCCGTCGGCGTCGTCCAGTCGGCGTCGGCGGCCCCGACGACCAAGGCGCCGCCCGAGGCCAACCAGACGGCGCCGTCCGCGGCGGTCCTTGCCCAGTTCCAGGCGCTCGACTGCTCGAAGAACGACGGCCGGCCGGAACACGTGGACGAGGACCCGCACCACTTCGTGGTCGCCTGCGACCGCACCGGGAAGATCAAGTATCTCCTCAAGCCCGCTGATCTCGTCGGGACGCAGGTTTCCTCGGCGGTCGCGACCATCGGCCAGACGCCGCAGGGCCAGTCGACCGGCCTGTGGGAGGTCGACGTGTCCTTCAAGGACTCGGCCGTCAAGCAGGTCGAGACGATCTCCACGCGCCTGTACAACAACAACCACCAGCAGCTCGCGATCACGCTCGACGGCGTGGTGGTCTCCGCACCGTCCACCAACGGCGTCCTGGGCAAGAACATCACCATCAGCGGGGGCACGCCGCCGTTCACCCAGAAGGAGGCCACGAACCTCGCGAACGCCCTCAAGTACGGCTCGTTGCCGGTGTCGTTCGCGCGCTCGTCGGTCGAGTCGGTGTCGGCGTCGCTGGGCAAGAGCTCGCTGCACGCGGGACTGCTGGCCGGAGCGTTCGGCCTGTTGCTCGTCCTCATCTACGTGTTCATCTACTACCGCATGCTCGGCTTCGTCACCGTGGTGTCCCTGGTGACGTCCGGCCTGCTGGTCTATGCGAGCGTGGTGCTGCTCGGCCAGGCGATCGGCTACACGCTCAGCCTTGCCGGCATCGCCGGCCTCATCGTCGCCATCGGCATCACCGCCGACTCGTTCGTCGTCTACTTCGAACGGCTCAAGGACGAGATCCGGGAGGGGAGGGTTCCCCGCCTCGCGGTCGAGTACGGCTGGAAGACAGCCTGGCGCACGATCCTGTCCGCCGACGTCATCTCGTTCCTCGCGGCGGTCGTGCTCTACCTCGTCTCGGTGGGTGACGTGAAGGGTTTCGCCTTCACCCTCGGCCTCTCGACGGTGCTCGACATCGTGGTCGTCCAGCTGTTCACCAAGCCGCTCATCACGCTGCTGATCCGTTTCCCGATCTTCTCGACCAGCAAGTTCTCGGGCCTGCACCCAGGCAGCATCGGCCACATCGCCGCGAAGGAGGCCTGAGGTGACGAGCGTGAGCACCACCCCGCGCCGCGAGTCGGTGGTCGCGAAGCTCTACCGCGGCGACACCCGCTTCAACATCGTCGGCCGGCGGAAGTACTGGTACGCGTTCTCGCTGACGGTGATCCTCATCGGGATGATCTCGCTCGGGCTGCGCGGCTTCAACCTCTCGATCGACTTCAAGGGCGGCGACGCGTTCCAGTTCGCCGCGAACGGTCACACCGTCTCGCAGGCGCAGGACGTGATGGCCGGCCAGCACGTGCAGGACCCGGTCGTCCAGAAGATCGGCGAGGACCAGATCCGCGTCCAGACCAAGGTGCTGCCCACCAGCGCGAGTGACGACGAGGTCGGCAACGTGCAGAAGGCGCTGGCCAAGGAGTTCGGCCTTCAGCCGACGCAGGTCAGCGTCTCGTCGATCGGCGCGTCCTGGGGCTCGCAGATCACCAAGAAGGCGATCGAGGGACTGATCATCTTCCTGGTCCTGACCGTGCTCTACATCGCCGTACGGTTCGAGGGGAAGATGGCCGCCGCCGCGATCATCGCCCTGATCCACGACCTCGTGATCACCGCCGGGATCTACTCGCTGGTCGGCTTCCAGGTCTCGCCGTCGACCGTGATCGCGCTGCTGACCATCCTGGGCTTCTCGCTCTACGACACGATCGTGGTGTTCGACCGCGTGCGAGAAACCACCACCGACCTGAACGCCCGGTCGAACCGCACGTACACCACCGCGGCGAACGTCGCCCTGAACGAGACCTTGATGCGGTCGATCAACACCTCGCTGATCTCCCTGCTGCCCGTGGCGGCGCTGCTGTTCGTGGGAGCCGGGCTGCTCGGCGCGGGCAGCCTGGAGGACCTCGCGCTGGCCCAGTTCGTCGGGCTGGCAGCCGGTGCGTACAGCTCCTTGTTCATCGCAACCCCGTTGCTCGCGCAGTTCAAGGAGCGCGAGCCGGCGATGCGCGAGCTGCGCAAGCGGGTCGAGTTTCTGGCGGCGCACAAGCCGACCGCCCTGCACAAGGAGGAGGCCGCCGCGGTACCCACCCCGGAGGCGCTCGCACCACCGGAGCCGGTGACCGTCCCGCCCTCCCCGGCAGCGGAACGTGCGGTCGCCGGTGACGCGCCGGGGTCCGACACGCCACCGCCACCGGGTGTGCCGACGGCGCGCGACGAGTCCGGCGAGGAGGCCGACGCGGCTCCGCCGACGCGGGTTCCGGGCAGCCCGATGGTGCGCCAAGGCGGTCACGGGCGGCGCAAGAGCAAGCGCGGGCGCGGTCGGCCGAGCGGGAAACGCCGATGAGCGCTCGCGCGAAGAGCAATGAACACCGATGAGCGCTCGCGCGAAGAGCGATGAACACCGATGAGCGCTCGCGCGACGAGCAGGTGACGGTCGCGGGCCCCGCACGCGGGCTCCCGTCGACGGACGAGGCGGTCGCGCGGCGGGTCGGCGGCCTGATGCTCGCGGTGCCGGACTTCCCGAGTCCCGGTGTGGTGTTCCAGGACGTGACGCCGGTCCTCGCCGATGCGGCTGCCTTTCGCCTCCTGGTCGACTGGCTGGCGCGCTGCGCCGGCCCGGTCGAGGCGGTGGCCGGCATCGAAGCCCGCGGCTTCGTGCTCGGAGCCCCGGTCGCGTACGCGCTGGACGTGCCGTTCATCCCGGTGCGCAAGGCGGGCAAGCTGCCGCGGGCCGTCCACGATGTGGCCTACGACCTCGAGTACGGCACGGCCACCCTGGCGATGCACGCGGACGCGCCGATCGGTGGCCGGAAGGTCCTGGTGGTCGACGACGTTCTTGCTACCGGCGGTACGGCCGACGCCGCGTGCCGGCTCGTCGAGCGGTGCAAGGGCGACGTCACCGGCGTCGCGGTGCTGCTCGAGATCTCCGCTCTCGGCGGTCGAGCCCGACTGCCGGGACGGCCGCTGCACGCCCTGCTCGCGGTGTGAGCGCCGTGACGACGGGTGCGCTGGGCGGTGCAGGCGCCCTGAGCAGATAGCCTGGAGCCTGCGACGAGGGCACGGGAGGCCGGCATGACCACCGAAGCCGACGCCGTCGCGCCCGCCGACGCCTCGGCACGTCCCATCCCCGACGGTGCGCTCGACGCTGCCGCCGGCCCCCCTCCGGGCGCCATCCCGCCGGCGTTCGCCCGCCCGCAGCGCACCGCCCCGGACGTCCCGGACACGGCGCGGCGGATGCGGGCCCGGCTGGCCCGGCTGTCACTGCGCAGCACCGGCGCGCCCAGCGAGCTCGAGCCGGTGCTCGCGGCCGTCCGCACCCACCACCCGAAGGCGGACACCAAGCCGATCCAGCGGGCGTACGAGATGGCCGAGCAGGCCCACCGCGGGCAGATGCGCAACAGCGGTGCCCCGTACATCAGCCACCCGGTCGCCGTCGCGCAGATCCTCGCCGACCTCGGCATGGACGTGCCGACGATCCTCGCCGCGCTGCTGCACGACACCGTCGAGGACACCGACGTCGAGCTGGAGGCGATCCGGACCGACTTCGGCGAGCTCGTCGCCCTCGTCGTCGACGGGGTGACCAAGCTCGACCGCGTGCGCTACGGCGAGTCCGCACAGGCCGAGACCGTCCGCAAGATGGTCATCGCGATGAGCCGCGACCCGCGGGTCCTGGTCGTCAAGCTCGCCGACCGGCTGCACAACATGCGAACGCTGGGGTTCCAGCCGCAGGACAAGCAGGAGCGCACCGCCCGCGAGACGCTCGAGATCCTCGCGCCGCTGGCCCACCGCCTCGGCCTCAACACCCTCAAGTGGGAGCTCGAGGACCTGTCGTTCGCGACGCTGTACCCCAAGCGCTACGACGAGATCGTGCGCCTGGTCGCGGAACGGGCACCAGCGCGGGAGCAGCTCGTCGAGGAGGTGATCGAGGAGGTCACCGGCACGCTGAGCGGCGCGAAGATCAAGGCCACGGTGACCGGGCGGCCGAAGCACTACTACTCGATCTACCAGAAGATGATCGTGCGCGGCCGCGACTTCAACGACATCTACGACCTGGTCGGGATCCGCGTGATCGTCGACTCGGTCCGCGACTGCTATGCGGCCCTGGGCACCCTGCACGCGGTGTGGAACCCCGTACCCGGGCGGTTCAAGGACTACATCGCGATGCCCAAGTTCAACATGTACCAGTCGCTGCACACGACGGTCATGGGGCCGAGCGGCAAGCCGATCGAGCTGCAGATCCGCTCCAGCCGGATGCACAAGCTGGCCGAGTACGGCATCGCCGCGCACTGGCGCTACAAGGAGACGCGCGGCCAGCAGACGGCCGGCGAGGACATGACCTGGCTGCGGCAGATCGTCGACTGGCAGCGGGAGACCGCCGATCCGGCCGAGTTCCTCGACGCGCTGCGTTTCGACCTGCACAGCAACGAGACATTCGTGTTCACGCCCAAGGGGGACGTGGTCTCGCTGCCGACGGACGCGACGCCGATCGACTTCGCCTACGGCGTGCACACCGAGGTGGGACACCGGTGCATCGGCGCGCGGGTGAACGGCCGCCTGGTCTCGCTCGACACCGTGCTGCGCTCCGGGGACACCGTCGAGATCTTCACCACGCGCGCACCCGGCGCCGGTCCGTCGCGCGACTGGCTGTCGTTCGTCGCGTCCGCTCGTGCGCGTACCAAGATCCGCCAGTGGTTCGCCAAGGAGCGCCGCGAGGACGCGGTCGAGGCGGGCAAGGCCTCCCTCACCCGGGCGATGCGCAAGGGCGCCCTGCCCATCCAGCGGGTCCTCGCCGGCGACCTGCTGACGACGATCAGCACCGAGTCGGGCTACGACGACGTCACGGCGCTGTACGCCGCCGTCGGCGAGAACCACCTGTCGGCCCAGACCGTCGTCGAGCGGATCGTGCGGCACCTCGGTGGTCCGGACGGCGCGGTGGAGGACATCGCCGAGACGGCGCTGCCGACCCGCTCACGGCCCGCCCGGCTGGTCGGGACCGACCCGGGAGTCAGAGTCAAGGGCGTCGACGACGTCTGGATCAAGATCGCCCGCTGCTGTACGCCCGTACCCGGGGACACCGTCGTCGGCTTCGTCACCCGCGGCCACGGGGTCTCCGTGCACCGCACCGACTGCCAGAACGTGGCGCACCAGCTGGAGCAGGGCGAGGAGGCCCGCACCGTCGAGGTCGAGTGGACGCCTTCGCCGTCGTCGGTGTTCCTCGTCAACATCCAGGTCGAGGCGCTCGACCGGCACCGGTTGCTGTCGGACGTGGCGCGGGTGCTGAGCGACCACCACGTCAACATCCTGTCGGCATCGGTGATGACGCGAAACGACCGCGTCGCCCTGTCACGCTTCACCTTCGAGATGGGCGGCCCCGAGCATCTCGACAACCTGCTGGCAGCCGTCCGCAACCTCGAGGGCGTCTACGACGTCTACCGCCTCACCACGGCCAAGAACTGACGCTCGGGCGGCGACACGTCGACGGCGGTGAGCAGATGCTCGCGACGGCGGCACCGCGGGCGCCGGCCGGCGGTCAGCTGATGGTGAAGGACTTGATGACCACCTTCTCGTTCGGCGCGCCGTCGCCGTCACCGTTGGCGTTGTTCGTGCCCTTGGCGGCGATCCCGGTGATCACGTCCAGCCCCGACGTGATGTGCCCGAACGGCGTGTACTTCGGCGGCAGCTGGGTGTCCTTGTAGACGAGGAAGAACTGGCTGCCGCCGCTGTGCGCCGCGCCGGTGTTGGC
>DASVGV010000070.1:0-56090 GCA_036379355.1 Mycobacteriales bacterium
GTGATCACGCAGCTGCCATGGGTGAAGTCGGCGGCGTCCAGCAGGGTCTTGCCCGAGAAGTAGCGTCCGGTGAGTTGAGCGGGCGCGTCGTGACCCAGGATGAGATCAACCTGCGCGTGACAGACCGGCACGGTCACGGCCAAGTCGACTGTCTTGTCGGCCGCACTGACCGTGACGGTTTGGATGTCTGCGCGGGTCTGCGGGTACGACTCGCCTGCCTGCGGCGTGGAGTACGCCACCAGCGAGAACTCGGTACCGTCGCAGGCAGGGTCGCTAACCATGACCGTTGCCGTGCCCTTCGGCCCGTCGAAAGTCCACGAGTAGGCGCTGGAGCCGAGTCCACAGGCCGCCTTCGGGTCCGCCGACTTGGTCGCGGCCGCGGCGCCCAGCGCCGCGGCGGTCGTCGACGTCGCACTCGGCGAGGCACTCGCCGTGGCCGACGAGCTCGCGCTGGCCGACGACGTCGCCGTGTCCGTCGGGCTGGTGGTCGCCGTGGCGGGGCTCACGGTGCTGCCGGTCCCGGCGGCCGTAGCGCTGGTCGCCATGATCGCGGGGACGGCGGCGATCGGCCCGAGGATCAGTGCCGCGGTCGCGAGCGCCCGCGTCGAGCGGCGTCGGGACCAGGCCCGGAAGTCGAAGTTGCGCATCGGTCACCCTCACACCCAAGGTGGGGGCGGGCTCACCACTCACTCCCCGTGCCGCCTGGTGACCGAATGCGGCGTTGGCACGGATCGACGTGTCCCCCCGGCGCTCTGGCCGGCACGCGAAATGTACCTCAGCACGCGAGACCCGTCGTCACCCTTCTGGACCTCGCGAACACACTCCGTAGTCAAAGCGGTGCGGACTGCGCCTCCTGGCCGTCGACCCGGCCCGGCTCCCCACCTGATCCGGCGTAGCGACTACGCAGCGTGACGGGTCTAAGGGAACATCATCACCCGTACGGGTGAGCATCGGGCGTCTCGCGGCTACGCAGAGTCGGATCGCGGCGGTTCAGGCCGGGTCGTCTCCCTCGTGTGGCGAGCGGCGCCAGCGGATCTCGGCGGTGACGAAGTCGTCGATCTCGCCGTCCAGGACCGCGTCGACGTTGCCGGTCTCCACCTGGGTCCGCAGGTCCTTGACCATCTGGTACGGGTGCAGCACATAGTTGCGGATCTGGCTGCCGAAGCCGATGTCGTTCTTGCCGCCGCGCAGCGCGTCCATCGCCGCGGCCTCCTCCTGGCGGCGCCGTTCGAGCAGCTTGGCCTGGAGCACCAGCATGGCGCTGGCGCGGTTCTGGATCTGCGACCGCTCGTTCTGGCAGGTCACGACGATGTTCGTCGGCAGGTGGGTGATACGGACCGCGGAGTCGGTCGTGTTGACGCCCTGTCCGCCGGGACCGGACGACCGGTAGACGTCGACGCGGATGTCCTTGTCGTCGATCTCGACGTGGTCGCTCGCCTCGACGACTGGCGTGACGTCGATCGCCGCGAACGAGGTCTGCCGGCGGCTCTGGTTGTCGAACGGGCTGATACGCACGAGCCGGTGGACGCCGTGCTCGCCGGCGAGAGTGCCGTACGCGTACGGCGCCTTGACGACGAAGATCGCGCTCTTGATACCGGCCTCCTCGGCGTACTGGGTGTCGAGCACGTCGAGGCCGTACCCGGCGCGCTCGGCCCACCGCAGGTACATCCGCAGCAGCATCTCCGCCCAGTCCTGGGAGTCGACGCCGCCCGCGCCGGGGTTGATCTGCAGCAGGGCGTTGCGCTCGTCGTACTCGCCGGACAACAGCGTGCGCACCTCCAGGTCGCCGATCGCGCGGGCGAGGGCGGGCAGGTCGCGCTCCACCTCGGAGACCAGGTCGGCGTCGTCGAGCTCCAGCGCCGCCTCGGCGTCGTCGAGCCGGGACCGCAGGTCGTCCAGCCGGTCGAGGGTGCTCTTGTGCGCGGCCATCCGGCTGGTGACCTGCTGTGCGCGGTCGGCGTCGTCCCACAGGCCCGGCTCGGCCGCCTGCTGCTCCAGGTCCGCGAGCTCGGCGCGGAGGGTGTCGGGGGCGAGGACCTGGACGATGCCGGCCAGGGTGGCCTGAAGCTCCTTCACCGTCCCGGCAAGGTCTTCGGCCACGCGCGCCAGCGTAGCCAGCGCCGGCGGCGTCCCCGACGACCGTCCGCCCGGCTAGGGTCGAGCGGTGACGAAACGGGCGGTCGTGACCGGGGGAGCCGGCTTCCTGGGCTCGCACCTGTGCACCCGCCTGCTCGGCCGCGGGTACGAGGTGATCGCCCTCGACAGCTTCCTGACCGGCACGCCGGTGAACGTCGAGCACCTGCTCCAGGACCCGTGCTTCACCCTGGTCCGCTGCGACGTCACCGACTACGTCCACGTTCCGGGACCCGTCGACGCGGTCCTGCACTTCGCCTCTCCCGCCTCGCCCATCGACTACCTCGAGCTGCCGATCGAGACGATGAAGGTGGGTTCCATCGGGACTCTGCACGCCCTCGGCCTCGCGAAGGAGAAGGGCGCCCGCTTCCTCGTCGCCTCCACGTCCGAGGTCTACGGCGACCCGCAGGTCCACCCGCAGCCGGAGACCTACTGGGGGCACGTCAACCCGGTCGGGCCACGCGGCGTCTACGACGAGGCCAAGCGGTTCGGGGAGGCGCTGACGATGGCCTACCGCAACACCCACGGCGTGAACACGGCCCTCGTCCGCATCTTCAACACGTACGGGCCGCGGATGCGCCCGCGCGACGGCCGCGCGATACCCACCTTCATCACCCAGGCACTGCGCGGCGAGCCCATCACGGTCGCCGGCGACGGCAGCCAGACCCGCTCCGTCTGCTACGTCGACGACCTCGTCGACGGCATCCTCCGGCTCCTCGAGTCCGACCTGCCCGGCCCGGTGAACATCGGCAACCCGGCCGAACTGTCGATCCTGGCCCTCGCCGAGACGATCCGCGACCTGGTCGGCGGCCCGTCGCAGATCACCTTCATTCCCCGCCCCGTGGACGACCCGAGCGTCCGCCAGCCCGACATCACCATTGCCCGTGACCGGCTGGGCTGGGAGCCGGCCATCGACCTGACCACCGGCCTGGAGCGGACCGTAGCCTGGTTCCGCAGCCACCCCGAGATCGTGGGAGCCGCCTCATGAAGCTCTCGATCCTCATGCCCGTCTACAACGAGGAGCGCACGCTCGCCAGTGCGATCGGCAGCGTTCTCGACGTCGCCTACCCGTGCGACGTCGAGCTCGTCGTCGTCGACGACGGCAGCCACGACGACACTCCCAAGATCCTGGCGGCACAGAGCGACCCGCGCGTACGGACCTTTCGCCAGGAGCCGAACCAGGGCAAGGGCGCGGCGATCCGCCGTGCCGCGGCCGAGGCGACCGGCGACTACGTGATCATGTGTGACGCCGATCTGGAGTACTCCCCCGGCGACATTCCGTCCCTGGTCGCACCAGTCCTGGCCGGCGACGCCCGCGTCGTCTACGGAACGCGCCTGTTCGGCAGCCACAACGCGTACAGCTTCTGGTACGTCATGGGCAACAAGGGGGTGACGCTGTTCGCGAACATGCTGTTCAACGCGTACATCTCCGACGTCGAGACGTGCTTCAAGCTGCTGCCGACCGCGCTGTACCGCGAGCTCGACGTCACCGCGCCGGGGTTCGGCATGGAGGCGGAGATCACCGGCAAGCTGCTGCGGCGGGGCATCCGTCCGTACGAGGTGCCGATCAGCTACGTGGCACGTACGCGCGCCGAGGGAAAGAAGCTGACCTGGCGCGACGGGGTCGAGGCCCTGTGGATCCTCAGCCGCGCCCGGCTCGCGCGCCGCGCGGCATGAGACCGGAGCCCCCCCGGCACGACGACCCGCCGGTCACCGGCGACAGCCGGCTCCAGTCGCAGGTGCTCGAGGACCTCACCGAGGCGGTCAACTACCGGCTCTGGCAGGCCGAGCTGGCGCTGCCGCACCTGGGCGACGACCCGCTGGAGATCGGCTCGGGCAACGGCGACTTCGCGGCGACGATCGCCGAGCAGGGCGGACGGATCACGGCGTCCGAGGCGGACACGTCGCGCCTGGCCGGTCTGCGGGCGCGGTTCGCACGCGACGACCGCGTGGCCGTCCGCGAGCTGGCCGTGCCCATTACCGAGACGGCCGAGCACTCGTCCGTCGTCGCGTTCAACGTGCTCGAGCACATTCCCGACGACGTCGCCGCGCTCCGCGCGTTCGCAGGTCTGGTGCGCGCCAGTGGTCGCATCGTGGTCTTCGTTCCGGCGTTCGGCTTCGCGATGAGCCGGTTCGACCGCGCGATCGGACACCAGCGGCGCTATACCGTCCCGTCGCTGACCGCGGCGATGGCGTCGGCGGGGCTGCGGGTGCAGACCGCGCATTACGTGAACGCCATCGGCCTGCCGACCTGGGTGCTGGGCATGCGGCTGCTGCGGATGACTCCGCGCAGTGGGCTGATCCTCCGCGTGTGGGACGCGCAGGTGATGCCGCGGATGCAGCGCATCGAGTCCAGGCACATCCCGCCGTTCGGCCAGTCGGTGTTCTGCGTCGCCGAGAGGCCCTGACGGCCGGCTGTTGTCCGTCGTGCGAGGCGGCGCTCAGCCGGCGGTGCGGTTGGTCGCGCGGGCGTCGGCGTGCACGGTGACGGTCCCGTAGACCGGGAGGCGCACCGTCCGCGTGGCATGAACGACCACGGTGTGTGGCCCGCTGACCTCGGCGGTGAAGTGCCAGCCGGGGAAGCGGGCGGCCGGATAGTTGGTCTCGACGAAGTGCTGGACGGCCCGGTCGACGTCCGCCGCGGCCAGGGGCAGGTCGCCGTCCGCGCCGTGCGCGTACACGGCGGCGACGTCCACGTCCTGCGCCGCCGCGAGGGCGGCGCCGTCGGCGGCCGCTGCCAGGTCCCGGCGGTCCAGGAAGACGGCGCTGGCGTCGACCACGGCGAACACCAGCAGCATCGCGATCGCGAGGAAGCCCAGCGTCAGGATCAGGATCGTGCCGCGGTCCTCGGCTCCTGACGCGGGAGCCCTCACCCTGCACTCCGCCAACGGTCGACGGCCAGGACGTACGAGCCCACCACGTGCACGGTGGCGGGGACGACCGTGCGGAGCACACCCCGGTCGGCGAAGGGCAGGTGGACGTCCTCGCTGACGCAGACGGTGTAGCGGCTGCCCGGCGACAGCGCCGGCTCGACCGCGGCAGCCCGGCAGCCCGCGCCCGGCGCAGTGAACCTCACCGTCGGGGCGCCCGCTACGCCCTGGTCCGCGAACGCGATCTGCGCCGCGGTCACTGCCCGCTGCACGCCGATGGCCGTGGAGGGTGCCGTGGCGAAGGCCCGGCCGGCTTCCCGCGCCGCCTCGGCGGCGGCGAACGAGCCGCGCTGCACCTGGAACACGGACAGGAGCACGTAGATCAGCGGAACGAGCAGGATCACGGCACCGCCGACGAACTCGACCAGCGAGCTGCCGGTCTCCCGGTCGGCGCCGCTGACCCGGTGCGCGATCGTCTCTGCCTTGCCCCGAAGACGCTGCGGCACAGGCCGTCTCACCGGAACCACCCGTCGGGCGACCCGCTGACGGCGCGGGTGAGGCTCATCGTGGTTCCCGCATCGCCCGTGCGGACACGTCGAGGTGGACACGTCCGCCCGGTACGAACATCAAGGGCACGTCGGCGCTCACCCGCATGCGGACGAGCTCGGGCGTGGTGCCTTCGTACGAGCCGGCGCAGGGCGTGCGCACCGCGCCGCCGACCGCGTGCCGGACCAGGTCGGTGCACGCGCGCTCGCCGGCCGGGAGTCCGCTGTCGCGCAGCGCCGCGGTCCGGGCGCCCTCGGCCGCGTCGGCGACGAGCACGTCCCGGGTGTGGATGACCAGCGCGAACTGCACGACGGCCAGGAAGACCATGATCAGAAGGACCGATACCAGGACGTACTCGACCACCGCCGCGCCGCGTTCGCGGTCGTCGGCGGGCACCGGTCAACCCCCGCTGGACGGGGTGTTGCTCACGTTGTCGATCGCGTTGGTGAACGCGTGGGCGATAGCCGGGCCGACGAGCGGGATGAGCACGACGACGACCGCCGCGGACATGATCGCGATCATGACCCAGCCCGGGATGTCGCCGCGCTCGCGGCCGTCGGTCAGGCGCTGCCGCGCCGTCCCGGTCGCCAGCCAGCAGGTCAGCAGCAGCGACTGGAGTCGGGTCATGGTGGTCCCCTCCTAGTGGGCGATGGTGGTCAAGGTGACCGCGCCGGGGAAGAGCGCGAAGACGATCACAACAGGCAAGATCAAGAAGACGACCGGCGCCATCATCGCGATCTCGCGCTTGCCGCCGGTCTCGAGCAGCACCCGCCGGCCGTCCTCGCGGACGTCGGCTGCCTGGGCACGCAGCACGTCGGCGAGAGGGGTGCCGCGCTGGAGGGCGACCGTGACCCCGTCGACGAAGCGCACCAGTGACGGCAGCGTCGTCCGCTCCGCCACAGCCTGCAGCGCCGCGACGAAGGGCGTGCCGGCCCGGGCGTCGACGAGCGCGGTGCGCAGCTCGCGGGCCAGCTCGCCGTGGGACCGGGCCGTCACGCGCTCCAGGGCCGCCACCGGCGACTCGCCGGCCCCGACGGCCAACGCCAGCAACTCGGCGACGACCGGCAGCTCCAGGGCGATCGCCTCCTCCCGGCGACGCACGGCCCGGGTCAAGGCGGCGTCGCGAGCGATGACGCCGGCGAGGACGCCGACCACCACGAGGGCCGCGAGGGACAGCGGCGGGAGCCCGATGCCGCCGACGGCGCGGACCAGCAGGAGCGCGAGGCCGGCGGCCCCTCCGACGGCACCCCACAGCACCTGCTCCTGGCGGAGGTCGTCGACGGTGAGGTCGCTGCCGAGGGCGACCAGCCGGCGACGTACCGATGCCTGGCCACCCAGCGCGCGGCCGAGCCGCTGTCCGAGCCCGGTGACGAGTGGAGTCCGCGTACCAGGGCGACGGACCAGGAGGGTCGAGGGGCGCGCCTGATCACGGACGTACGGGGCGATGCGATCGACGAGATGCGGGCGCCGCCAGATCGGCACGCGGGTGAGCACGGTCACCGCCCCGACGCCACCGAGCAGCCCGACCGCCGCGCCGGCCAGCGCGCTCACCGCAGCACCCGCCGCTCGATCGGCAGCTCACCGATGCGACGCATGAGGACATACGCGGCGTACGACACCGCCCCGCCGATCGCGAGGACGACGGCGCCGGCCGCGGAGTTGTACGCCGTGATCGTGCTGGACTGCGTGGCGAGCAGGAGCAGCACGAGCCACGGCGCGGCCAGGGCGACCCGGGCGGCGTTCACGGTCCACGACTGGCGGGCCTCCAGCTCGCCGCGGGTCCGGGCGTCCTCGCGAAGAAACCGCGAGAGGTTCCGGAGCAGACCCCCGAGGTCGGTGCCTCCGACCTCCCGGGCCAGCCGCAGTGCTTCGACGACCCGGTCGCCGACGGGGTCCGCGAGATCTGCCGCCAGCTGCTCGAGGCAGCGGTCGAAGGACCCGGACGCACGATGGGCGTCGGCGAATCGAGCGAACGCGGGGCGCAGCTCGCCCGGCCCGGCCGTACCCAGCGCGGAGAGCGCCTCCGGGAGCGACAGCCCCGCGCGGACGCCCGACACGAGATGGTCGACGGCCTCAGGCCACGCCTCACGTCGGGCGCGCACACGCACCTTGCCTCGCCGTCGAAGGACCGACCGTGGTGTCAGGGCCGCGAACACGCCGAAGGCCAGAGCGACCGGGACCGCGCGGCTCACGGCGAGAACCACGACGAACGAGACCATCGCGCCCGCCGCGCTGCCGGCGACCAGTTGCGCCGGACCGATCCGGTCGACACCCGCGTCGGCGAGCAATCGCTGCAGCCGCCGAGCCGGTCGTGGCCGTGGACGTCGTGCGGCGGCCGGCACCACGAGCACGAAGATGCCCAGGCCCAACAGCAGCCCGACGAGGGCGCCCATGTCAGCGCCCGGCCCCGGCGAGGAGCTCGGCCAGGTCGCAACCGTGGGCCAGGAAACGCTCAGCGTGCGGCGGGAAGCCATCGCCACGAACGAGATCCGGCCCCATCCGGCGAAAGATCTGCGAGACCTCGACGACATCCCCTTCGCAGCGCCCTGACAAGGCGGCGATCTCCGTGACCCGCCGGGTCCCCGACCCGTCCTTGGCGACGTGCACGACGAGGTCGACCGAGGCGGCGACCGTCGGCAGGACGAAGCCCGCGGACACGTTCTCGCCGGCGAGCAGCGGCAGCGTGCACAGTTTGGTGATCGCCTCACGCGCCGAGTTGGCGTGGATCGTGGCCATGCCCGGAAGCCCGGCGTTCAGTGCAATCAAAAGATCGAGCGCCTCTTCCTGCCGGACCTCACCGACGATCAGCCGATCGGGCCTCATGCGAAGGGCCTCGATCACGAGGCGGCGGAGCCGGATCTCTCCGGTGCCTTCGAGAGACGGCTGCCGGGTCTGCATCGGCACCCAGTCGGCAGCGGGAAGCTGGAGCTCGAACACCTCCTCGCAGCTGACCACGCGCTCGTGAGCAGGGATCGCGCCGCACAACGCATTGAGAAGCGTCGTCTTGCCTGCCTGCGTTCCGCCCGCGACGACGACGTTCAGACCCGCGACGATGCCGGCTTCGAGGAATCGCGCCGCCTGCTCGGTGATCGAGCCGAGCCGGATGAGTTCGTCCAGCGACGTCACCGTCAGGACGAACTTGCGCACGTTGACCGCGAGATGCCGTCCGGTCACCTCGGCGCCCACGACGTGCAGCCGCGAGCCGTCCGGAAGCCGGGCGTCGACGAACGGGCTGCTCACGTCCAGGCGCCGACCGGAGGTCTTGAGCATGCGCTCGACGAGGTCGGCGACCTGCTGCGCCGACAGGATCACGGTGGTCAGTTCGCTGCGGCCGCCCCGTGCCACGAAGACTCGGCCGGGCTCGTTGATCCAGATCTCCTCGACCGAGGGATCGTCGAGGTACGGCTGGAGCGGGCCGAGCCCGGCCACCGCGTCGTAGACGCGGCGGCCGACGACCTGCCGCTCGCCCAGCGCCGGCAGCGGGCCGGACAGCGCGCGGTCCTCGTAGTCGGCGAGCACGTCCTCGACGAGCCGCCGCACGTCCTCCGGCTGAGCGGCAGGGTCCAGCCCGCGGCGGCGCACCAGCTCGCGGACCTCGTCCTCGACGAGCGACAGCGCATCGTCCTGCCGCGTCAGCGTCACGCCGCCCCGCTCTCATCCGACGTTCAGATTCGGAGGACCTTAGCGGCAATTCGGACAGCCGGAGGTGCCGTCATCCACACCCCGTCACGGAGAGCGACCAGCTCCGGTCAGGAGGCGCAGTCGGTGCAGCAGTCCTCGCCCGGCCGCGCGCGCCGGCTCACGTGCACGACGAGAAAGCACCGGCCGCAGGTGAACTCGTCCCGTTGCAGGGGCAGCGGGCGGCTGGCCGCGTCGGCGTCCCGCCCTCGCTCGTCCGCCACGAGCGGGAGCTCGTCGTCCTCGTCGTCGTCGGCCCGCGCGAACGTGTGCGGGAGGGGCGTGAGCATGCCGGCGAGGGCGACCACCTCCTCGGTGGCCGCCTCCTCCCGCAGGGCCGCCGACATCACTCCTCGGGCATCGTCGCCGGCCCGGGCGGCATGACTGCCCCGGTCGGGTGAGAGCGGCGATCGGGCCGGCTGCTGGCGCGTTCGTCCGCCCGGTGCCACCATGCGAGACGGCGCCAACACGGGGCAGGGGGAGGCGTCATGCGGGTTCCCACGGCAGTCGGATTCCTCGCCGTATGTACCGCCCTTGCCGGCTGCGGCACGGTAGTCACGAGCAACGGCCCGGGTGGCGACCCAGCCGGCGCCGCCGTCGTCGCCCCGGCCAGCGCGAACCCGGGCGATGCGAGCGTCACGGTGGGCGCCGACGGCGCGTCCGGCCCGCTGACGCCGCTCACCCGGCGCGCGTCCGGCTCGGTCACCCTGCGGCTGTTCACCACGCCCTCGAGCACGGCCAGCAGCTGCGCGGGCAGTGGCTGCCTGCCGAGCCCGTGCCCGACCACCCAGCAGCTGGTCACCGAGCTGTCGACGCCGGCCATGGTGGCGATACTCAACAGCTCGGTCATCGCGCCACCAGGCACGCCGCTCGCCCTGCTCGAGACCCTGCCGGCCACCGGCGGTACGGCCCCGACGACCGTCGGCACCCCCGAGGCGAGCCCCGTCCAGGTCGTGGCGGTGCGCGCGGCCGACGGGGTTGCCCGGGTGACGATGACGACCGCGGACGGCAGCGACGAGGCGGCGCCGGTCCAGAACCTGGTCACGCTGGCCGTGCCCGGCACATCGATGACCGGGCAGCTGGTCGCGTACGACTCGTCGAATCACCCGCTGGCCACGGTCCCGTTGCCCGCGCCGTTCACGGCCGAGACGCCGGCCTGCCACGTGCCGCCGACCGTGACCGCGCCCCCGCCGGGACTGCAGCAGACGATGCCGGCACCCGGGCCGCAGCCGACCGACCCGGCCACGGCCACCCAGGGCGTCGAAGCGGCGTACCACACCGCCTTCACTGCCGTGTCCGGGCAGCCGCCGTACGCGTCGCTGGACGGGGTCCAGGACGGCCAGGACCTGCACGGCGCGCTCGACCAGCTGCGCAGGAACTTCGCCACGGCCGCCGCCACCGCGTCGGTCGTGGTCGGCAGGGTCGTCTTCACCTCGCCGACCACGGCGACCGCCCAGTTCACGCTCTCTTACCAGGACGGGTTGCCGTACGGCACCCACATCGGGGACGCGGTGCTCGAGAGCGGGCACTGGCTGGTGGCCCGGGACACGTACTGCGCCGTGCTCGCTTTCGGCGGCGCGACCTGTCCCCCCGGCTGACGCGCAGCGGGCTCAGACGCCCTGGTGCGGGTAACGCCAGTCTCGCGCGGGCACGGTCGACTCCTTGATCGACCGCGGTGACGTCCAGCGCAGCAGGTTCAGCACCGACCCGGCCTTGTCGTTCGTCCCGCTCGCCCGGCCGCCCCCGAACGGCTGCTGGCCGACCACCGCGCCGGTCGGCTTGTCATTGATGTAGAAGTTGCCGGCGGAGAACCGCAGCACCCGCTGCGCCTCCTCGATCGCCACCCGGTCGGTGGCGAAGAACGCGCCCGTGAGCGCGTACGGGGCGGCGTCGGCCGCCTGCAGCATGGTGACCGCGTACTCGGCCTCGTCGTAGACCCGAACGGCGAGCACCGGGCCGAAGAACTCCGTGGTGAACACCTCGTGCGCCGGGTCGGCGCACACCACGATGGTCGGCTGCACGAAGTACCCGTCGCGGTCGTCGGCGGTCCCTCCGGCGAGGACCTCCACGGTCGGGTCGTCCCGCAGCCGGCCCAGCACGCCGCGCAGGCGCTCGAACGCCCGCCGGTCGATGACCGCACCGCCGAAGTTGGTCCAGTCCGTGACGTCGCCGTACGCCACCTCCTCCGCGCCGGCGACCAGCGCTTCGCGAACCCCCTGCTGCCACAGGGTTTTCGGCACGTACGCCCGTGAGGCTGCAGAACACTTCTGCCCCTGGTACTCGAACGCGCCCCGCAGCAGGGCGACGACGAGCGCGTCCGGATCGGCCGACGCGTGCGCGATCACGAAGTCCTTGCCGCCGGTCTCGCCGACGAGCCGCGGATAGGTGCGGTAGCCGTCGATGTGCTCGCCGACGGTCCGCCACAGGTGCTGGAACGTCGCGGTGGAACCGGTGAAGTGCACACCGGCAAGGTCGGGATGGGTGAGGGCGACGTCGCTGACCGCCGGCCCGGTGCCGTGGACGAGGTTGATCACACCCGGCGGCAGGCCGGCCGCCTCCAGCAGCCGCAGCGTGTGGTGGGCGGCCAGCGCCTGGGTCGGCGACGGCTTCCACACGACGGTGTTGCCCATGAGCGCCGGGGCGGTCGGCAGGTTGCCGGAGATCGCGGTGAAGTTGAACGGCGTGATGGCGAGCACGAACCCCTCCAGCGAGCGCTGGTCGAGCCGGTTCCACGTGCCCGGCACCGACGCGGGGTGCTCGTCGTAGACCTGCTCGGCGAAGCCGACGTTCCAGCGCCAGAAGTCCGCGAGCTCGCACGCCGCGTCGATCTCCGCCTGGTAGCAGGTCTTGGACTGGCCAAGCATGGTGGCGGCGTTGAGGGTGTCGCGCCAGGGTCCGGAGAGCAGGTCTGCCGCCCGGAGAAGGACGGCGGCCCGCTGCGCGAACAGCGTCTCCCGCCATCCCGGGGCCGCGGCGCGGGCGGCCTCGACGGCCTGGGCGACCTCCTCGGCAGTGGCCTCCCGGATGCGGCCGAGCACGTGCTCGTGCCGATCCGGCCGGACCACGTCGATCTCGTCTCCGTTGCCCACGAACTGTCGCCCCGCGACCGTGTGGGTCAGGTCGGCCGGCCCGTCCGAGAGGAACGCGGAGAGCCTGTGCTGCAAAGACTTCTGCTCGTTCGTACCCGGCGCGTACGAACGGACCGGCTCGTTGTACGGCTTCGGGACGGCGGGACGGGAGTCCATGGCTCGATCCTTCCACCGCCCGCCGGCCGGCGCCGGGCCGTCACAGGTCGCGGAGCTCCTGGGTGGCGTACCACAGCAGCTCGTGGGCCTCGGCCTCGCCGACGGTGAACTCCGCGTCGTCGTCGCCCAGGTCGGCGGGGTCGACGGCCGCCGCCGCGGCGCGGACCGCCTGCTCGGCCGCGGCGTCGTCGACCAGGCCGGCGGCAACCGAACCCCACGGCACGGGCTCCTCGACGCGTACGGCACCCTCGTCGAGGTCGTCGCGGACGACGGCCTCCGCGTCGACGGCGAGGACCACCCGTCGCGCCTCGGCGCCGTCCAGGAGGCGCAGAGACGCCCGGGCAGCGCGCCCGGTGGCGGCGTACTCGAGCTCCTCGTCGTCGCCGACGTACCACTGCCGGAGACCGGGAGTCACGGCGTACCCGGTCACCGGGCCCGGCACCTGCCCCGCCGCCTGCCACGCCCGCAGCAGCGGCAGCGACGCGGGCACGTAGACGCGCACGGTCAGCCGGCCACCGACGCGTCGGCCTGCAGGGCGTCGCGCGACGTGCGCAGCGAGGTCTCGAAGACCTGCTCGCGCCGGGACGGGTCCATGAGGTTCGCGCCGATGGCCCGCAGGTCCGCGGGCCCCGGGCCGAGCAGCACGACCTCGGTGCCGGTACGGCGCACGCGCGCCGCCTCCCTTGTGAGGCGGCGGGTGACCAGCCGCCGGACGTGCCGCTCCAGCCTGGCTGCCACGCTGGTCGGCTCGTCGAAGTCGAACGACGTCATCGGCGACAGGACGTAGACCGTGTCCAGCTCGAGCGGAAGGACGAGGTCGAGCGACGTCGGCGAGCAGGCGCCGCCGTCCACGTAGCGCCGGCCGCCGATGACCTGTGGCGCGAACCACCCGGGGATCGCGCAGGACGCCATCACCGCCTCCGACAGGCGGGCACGCGGCGAGCCGCCGCGCCCGAACGGGACGCGCTTCCCGGTCTCGTAGTCCATCGCCACCACCCACGTGTTCGGGTGCGGCGCCCACGCGTGCTCACCCGCTGGCGCCACGGCGTCGACCAGCTCGCCGACCGGCGCCAGGGAGCCGCGACCCTGCGGCAGCACCGACGACAGCACCGCCATCGGGGTCATCTTCCAGGGATGGATCGTGGCGGCGAACAGCAGGCTCTTGCTGCCGAGCTTGAGTCTGGGCAGCGGCGGCAGCGCGCCACCGGTGTCGTGGTCGTAGTCGTAGTCGACCTGCGGGTCGTCGGGCCCGGGGGTGCCGGCCTGCTGGTTCACCAGTGACTCGGTGCCGACGCCGCACCCGAGGGTGGCCGCGAGGACCGAGCCCGCGGAGGTGCCGACGAGGACCTCGGCGGCCCGAGGGTCGAGGCCGGTGACCTCCTCGAGCGCGCGGAGCGCTCCGATCGTCCATGCGGCGCCGAGCACGCCACCGGCGCCGAGGACGATCCCGAACCGGCGCTCAGGCATGACGTCTCCCCGGCACTGTGGCCACCAGCTCCTCCACGGCATCGCCGATGCACTGGGCGAGTACGTCCACGTCCGGCATCGCGTCCCGGTCGGCGTTCAACCCGTAGAACACGCCGCCGTTGTACGACGTCACTCCGATGCAGACCGCCTGCCCCTTCGCGAGCGGGACCACCGGGTAGACCGACTCCATCGGCGCACCCGCGGCGTACAGCGGGAACTGGGGTCCCGGCACGTTGGTGACGACGAGGTTGAACAGCCGCCGGGTGAGGCTGGACGCGAGCCGCGCGCCGAGGGCGTGCAGCGTCGGCGGCGCGAACCCGGACAGGGCGATGATCGCGTCCGCACCCATGGTCTGGTTCTGCTCCTTCACCCCCTGCATCGCGTACGAGACCTGCGTGAGGCGCACGACGGGGTTGGGCTCCCCCACCGGAAGGTCCACGAAGTACGAGGAGACCTTGTTGCCGCCGTCCCCCGCGGCGCCGCTCGGGCGCACGCTGACCGGCACCATCGCGCGCAGGCTGGTGCGGCCCGTCACCGGCTCGCCGCGGGTCAACAGCCAGGCACGCAGGCCGCCGGCGACGGCCGCGAGAACCACGTCGTTGACGGTGCCCCCGTGAACCTGACGGACCCGCTTGTAGTCCTCGAGCGCGGTGGCGCACATGCCGTAGCGCCGTTGCCGGCCGATGTCGGCGTTCAGCGGGCTGTCGGGTGCCTGCCGCAGACCGATCCGGGCGGCCGACAGCAGGCCGGATGCGGCGTCCAGCGCGCGGCCGGACAGCGCCTTGGCGTCGACGACGCCGCTGCGCACGGCGTCCACGGCGACCAGCGGCCGGCGCACCACGTCGCGGAGCGCGCCGGCCACCAGCTGCACGCGGCCAGGCTCGCGTCCGGGCTGCCACGGGTCGTGCTCGGTCTGCCGCGGTTCGGGCGTCGTGTCGAGGATCAGCGCGCCGATGTCCATCGCCGACCGGCCGTCGACCATGGCGTGGTGGGTCTTGGTGATCAGCGCAATGCGGCCCTCCGCGAGGCCCTCCACGAGGTAGATCTCCCACAGCGGCCTGTCACGATCGAGTGGTCGGGACATCAGCCGCCCGACGAGCTCGCGCAGCTGCGCGTCGCTGCCCGGACGCGGCAGCGCCGACCGGCGGACGTGGTAGGTGACGTCGAAGTCGACGTCATCGACCCACACGGGGTTCGCGAGATGGCCCGGCACCCCGCGGACTCGCTGCCGGTATCGGGGGAACAGGTCGATCCGTTCCTCGATGATCGAGACGATCCGCTCGTAGTCGACCGGGGCATCCGACGGCGGCGAGAAGACGGCGACCCCGCCGACGTGCATCGGCGTCGTCGGCTCCTCGAGATAGAGGAAGCTCACGTCGAGCGGGCTGAGCCGCTCCGTCGCGCCTGCCACGGCCACCCTCCTCGTTCCCGGGTTGCAGCGCGCGCACTGCTTCCCCTCGCGCCCGGATCACCGGGCACGCGGCCGTCCCGTTCGGGACGGGTCATCGTGACATGCGCCTACCCTGTGGCGGCGGTGTTCACCGGCTCCCATCCGAAGATCGCTTCGACCTCCGCGATCGTGGTGGCGGCGTCCACGTGCACAATGCCGATCATGCCGACGTCGGCCGCGCCCGCGACGTTCGGCGGCAGGTCGTCGACGAACACGCACTCGGCCGGTTCTACGCCGAGGTGCCGGGCGGTCAGCAGGTAGATCTCGGGGTCGGGCTTGCGCAGCCGTACCTCTCCGGAGATCACCGCCACGTCGAACAGCGCCGCGAACTGGTCGCGCGGGTAGTCGTTCCCCCAGCTGTTGGACAAGAGCGCCGTCCGCACCCCCGCCTGCCGGGCCCGTAGGAGCAGGGCGTACATGTCCGGTTCCTCCCCGAAGGACGCGAACATGCGCGCCAGCAGTCCATCGGCGGCCACGGGCGCGCCCGAGCGCGTGAACAGGCGCCCGGCCAGGCGCGCCTCGAAGTCGGCGTTCGGCAGGCTGCCGAGCTCGAGCCCGTGGATGGGGTTGGCGCCGGGGCCGGCGGCGAGCCACTCGCGCATCAACGCTCCGAAGTCCGCAGGGTCGATGTCGTCGGCAGCGAGCCATGCGGCCAGCGCCTCGCCGAGGTTGCCGGTGAGGACGCCGCCGTAGTCGAGGATCAAGGCCTTCGGTGCGGTCACCGGGCGAGCGTACGAGTCAGGCGCGCGCCAGTCGGCGCCGCCCTCGCCGCGTCGCCGGTGCGGGCCGCCCGGTGAGCTGGCCGGCGAGGTCGCGCACGGCCAGGCGGTACGGGGAGGCGGGCGCAGCCTCCGAGACCGTGCGGCCCGTGGCCACCGCCGCGTCGACCCCCGCTCGGTCCTCGGGCAGCAGCGCTGGAGCGCTCACGCCGGCAAAGCGGCGCAGGGCTCGCTCGACCTCGACGGCCGGGTCACCGGGGACGGGCCCCGGCCGGAGGCGGTTCACGACGACCTGCCGTCGTGCCGACGGCGCCGCCTCGGCCAGGTCGGGCAGCGCCCGGACCAGCCGCGCCAGGCCGACCGGGTCGGCAGACCCGACGGCCAGCACGTGGTCGGCGTCGGCCAGGACGGCGCGGGCCACGCCGTTGCGACGCGGGGCCACGGTGTCGTACGAGAGCTCCTCGTCGGTCTCCAGGCAGAACGCGCAGTCGACGACGGTGAACGGGACGAGCCGGCGGGCGGTGTGCAGCACCTGCGTGACCGCGGTGGGCCGCAGCTCGGGCCACCGGTCGGGCCGGACCATCCCGGTCAGCACGCGCAGAGGTTCGCCCCCGGGTAGCCGCACCGAGCGTGCGTGACGGGTGAGGCCGGTGACGTCGAGCGTGCCTGCGGTCGCGGCCCGGGTCGCCGCGGCGAGGCCGGGGGCGTCGTCGAGGAGGGCGAGCGTCGGGGCCACCGCCGCGCCGTAGGTGTCCGCGTCGACGAGCAGCGAGGGAACGCCGAGCAGCGCGGCCTCGGCGGCCAACGTCACGGCGAGCAGGGTGCGCCCGGGTGCGCCGGTCGGCCCCCACACCGCCACGACGGTGCCGGGTTCCGCTCCGTCGGGCGCCGGGTCTGGGTCGGCGTCCTCGAGGCCCGCCTGCTGCAGCAGGGGCAGCGCATCCGCGGGATCGGCGAGCTCCGCGTCCAAGGCCGGCAGGTCCCGCGTACGGGCAACTGCCCCGGCGAGCGCCGCCGCGACCGCGGCCGGGTCGCTGCCGGAGGACAGGACCGCGTCGACACCCCACGCGCGCAGCCGCCGTTCGTCGGCCTCGTCGTCCGCGAGGCCCACGACGCCGACGTTCGCGGCCGCGAGCCGCGCGATCACGGACGCGTCGAGGCGGCGAAGGCCGGCGGAGACGAGCGCGACCGGGGCCGTACCCGCGCCGGCGGCTGCGAGCAGGTCCGCGACGTCGACACAACGCCGCGCGACGGTGACCGGAGCCGCCGGCCGGCCGAACGCGGCGACCAGCGGCTGCTCGGCGGGGCAGTCACCGAGGGCCGTGAGGACCGCGGTGGTCATGGCACCGGGACGACGCCGACATCGCCGGTGTCCTGACCGGCGGGATGCTCCAGCACCACGTCCAGCGAGGCGACCTCGGACGCGCGCACGACCGCCGCGGTGCGGTCGACCGGAATCTCGACGCGCAACGACACCGTGGAGCCGCTGCCGGAGTCTCCCCGGCCGAGATAGCGCACGCCCCGCAGCACGGCGACGGTCGTACCGGGCTGGGTCGGCGTGGGCTTCGAGGTCGCGAACACGTCGACCAGATCGCCCGCGGCCAGCACCGGAACCCGCACGGGGTCCACCGGCAGCGACACGATGCGGGTCGGCGTCGGGTCCGCGGTGGCGCCGACTGCCGAGCGCGGCAGCAGATCGCCGGCGGCCACCGCGCTGGTCATCGGGTGCCCGGTCAACCCCGCCAGGTCGGCCGCCGGCCAGTACGCCCCGCTGGCATCGCCGAGGTGGACGTGGCCGATCCGCAGGTCGCCGGCGACCAGCGGCTGCCCGGCCGCGAGGGGCCGGGCCGCGACGAGCACCGCGGTCGTGCGGCTGCCGCTCGAGAGCAGCCGGGCACCGAGGAGCACCGCGAGCAGGATCAGGACGACACCCAGGACGAGTCGCCGGTCGCGCCAGCGGGGTGGCTCGAGGCGCTCGGCCGCCGGGCTGTCACCAGCGGTCGGCCGGGTGACCCGTTCGCGCAGCACGGTCATGCTCATGTCCGATCTGCCCCCTTTGACATGCGGTGGAGCGTACGGGCGAGCACGGGTCGGTGCGGGTACACCGTCCACAGGACTGCCGCTCGCCCGGCACCGACGGAGTGCGGACCTGTGGCATCGTGCAGGCGTGGCCGAGAAGCGGTTTCTGCAGATCGCGGACGTGGCCGAGATCCTCGACGTCTCGGTCCGCCAGGTGCGCGCCCTGCTCGAGCGGCAGGAGCTGATCGGGATCCAGATCGGCGGCCGCGGGCAGTGGCGGATCGAAGCGACCGAGCTCGAGGCCTACATCGCCCGCTGCTACGACGCCGCCCGCGCCGGTCGGGGCACCGGCGCGGTCCCGCGCTGACCGAGGGTCACGTCGGGTCGGCCCGCACGACCGCGCGCACCGCGTCCAGCGCGATCGTGCGGACCGCGGTCACCGCAGCCGCGCGGCGAGGCTCGTCCGGCGGGTGCACGGCAAGGTCCAGATGATCGGCGCCCACCCGGTCGATCGTCCCGGAGACCGCCGGACCCGCCGACACGTGCATCTGAACCGCGGCGCGGTCGCGCGCGAGGCCACGCAGGGCGGAGCGCAAGCCCAACCGCGACCACACGTGCCCCGGGGGGGCCGTATCGGCGCCGCGGCCGAGCCCTTGCACCCACCCGACGGCTGCACACGGCACGAGGGTCTGCACCGCGCCGCCGGTGAGCACCCAGTCCGGTCCGACGGCCACGAGTCGGCCCCGCACGACCTGGTCGCCGACGCCGAGCACCAGCTCCTGCCCCAGGGCCGCGCGTAGCCGCTGGACGAGGGTCGTCGTGCCGGTCTCACGTCGCTGCTCCTGGTCCACCTCGACCGCCAGCGCGACCGCCTCACCGGCTGCGAGCTGAGCCTCGAGGTCCGCGAACAGCTCGTCCCAGCGCACCGCGCCCCTTCCGTACCCCGTCATCCACAGCGCGCGCCGCAGCCTAGCGACCCAGCCTTGACTGACATCGAGCGATCTGTTACGACTTCTAGCGTCATCAAACGATATCAAACGTCTGGATCAGTTCATGCACGCACCGGCCGGACTCGCCCCGATCGCCGCTGCGGGGGCGCTCTGCTGGCTCGCGCCGCTCCCGGCCTCGATGGGTGCGCTGCGCGCGGATCTGCACCGCGACGGCGATCCCCTCGCCGCGGCCGTGCACCTCATCGCCCTCGGGGCCTGGGCGCTCGTGGGCTGGCTCGCGGTGGCCACGGGCGCGGCGCTCGCCGCGCGAATCCCGGGCGCGACCGGGCGGGCCGCCGGCGCGCTGGCCGGCCGCATCACCCCCGCCCTCCTGCGCCAGGCACTCGGCACCGGAGCCGCGATCGGCCTCGCCCTGTCACCCGCGCTCACCCCCACCGCCGCCCACGCCGCCGCGTGCGCGCCGGGCCGGCTGCCGAGCCTCGACCGGGCCGCGCCCGCGTGCGCGACAGCACCCGCGACCGCCCCCGCCGTGACCACGCCTGCCGACCCACCGGCGCCCAGTTACACGGTGGTCGCCGGAGACACGCTCTGGGGCCTCGCCGCCACCGAACTGCGTCGCGCCGGACAACGCGCCACCGCTCGGCAGGTCGCCGACCGTTGGCCCGCCTGGTGGCGGGCCAACCGCGCCGTCATCGGAGACGACCCCGACCTGATCCGCATCGGCACCGTCCTCACACTCCCCGACCCGATGGAGAAGACCGGATGACCGTTCTCGCCCATGCCGTCCCCGACGTCGACGAGCCGCCGGCGCCGCTGCCTCTTCCGCGGATCTTGCGGGCCGTCCCGACCGATCCGCCGTACGACGACCTCGGCGAGCCGGCCCGCGACCCGGCGACTCCGCTGGCCTTGGCCCTGCCGCCCCGAGCGGACCCGGCAACCTTCCGGTTGCCCGTGTTCCCGCCGGCCGCCGCCGGCCACGAACCCGACGCGGACGCTCGGGTCGTGGACGCCGAACTGCGGCGTCTGTTCGGACGGCGCCGCACCGCTCGGTGCGATCTCCCGGCGCCCGGGCCGCGGGCCGCCCGGGCCGTACGCCTGCTGCTCGAGGTCGTCGTCGGCGAGCGCCCCGTCCGGCAGGTCTCGGCGTGGGTGTCCCCGCGCGTCCTCGCCGGTCTCGAGCGGCGATCTCCGGCTCAGCGAACGGCGCTGGGCCGCCGGCCGGTGCTGCGGAGCCTGCGCGTGACCGAACCGGCCGAGGCGGTCGCCGAGGTCAGCGCCGTCGTCATGCTCGGTACGCGCGCACGCGCGGTCGCACTCCGCCTGGAGGGACTCGACGGTCGCTGGACGGTGACCGCCCTGCACGTCGGCTGACGCACGCCGGCAGCGACGCTAGGCCGCACCGGGGGCGCCGTGGCACTTCTTGTACTTCTTGCCCGAACCGCAGGGACACGGCGCATTGCGCGCCGGACCGCTGCCCACGACCTGGTGAGCGTTGCCCTCCTGGACGCGAGCCCGGGCCCGTCCCGGTCCGGCATCCGCCGAGCCGCCGCCGGAGCGGACCCGCTCGGCCTGGCCGGTCTCGCCCGGCGCCGAGTAGGTGAGGTTCACCGGCTGCGCCGGGCGCGCCAGCGGGTTCGGCGCGCCCTGCAGACCGGTCACGGGCGCGCCCACCCCCGTCGGTGGCCGCGGCGGAGTCACGTCGGCCCCGAACGCCTGGCGCTGAGAGGGCTCGTCCAACGCGTGCACCGGTGCGGGTTCGTCCCGGACCGCGCTCCCGGCCGAGACCGCGGACGGGACCGGGTCGTCGGCGGGCGCAGCCGCCGCGGCGGCCACCTCGTCGTGCGGCTCGTCCATCAGCTGCGCGAGCGTCGGCGCGGCGGGCGCCCTCGGCTCGGCCGCGGCCGGCTGCGCGTCGGGGACTGCGGGAACGGCCTCGTCCGGGGCGACCGCTCCCGCGGTCACCGCCGCGTCCGCCGTGGGCTCGTCCGCGGGCTCGCCGACCCCGGCCGGCGGCTCGGCCGGCGCCGAGGCGACCGCCGGAGCGCCCGGCGCCTCGATGACGATCTGTGGGGCCTCGGGTGGCGGCTGCACCTCGAGGTTGAACAGGAACGCGACGGACTCCTCCTTGATGCTCTCGAGCAGTCCGCCGAACATGTCGAAGCCCTCGCGCTGGTACTCGACCAGCGGATCCTTCTGCCCGAACGCCCGAAGGTTGATGCCCTCCTTCAGGTAGTCCATCTCGTACAGGTGCTCGCGCCACTTGCGGTCCAGCACCGACAGGATCACCTGGCGCTCGAGGTTACGCAGCTGCTCCGCGCCCAGTTCCTCCTCGCGGCGCAGGTACGCCGCCTGGGCGTCGGCCGTGAGCGCGTCGACGAGATCGTCGGCCGTCACGTTCTGGCGGTCGACGTCATAGGTGCCGACGTCGATGCTGACCGGCCAGACCTGCCGCAGCTGCGTCCAGAGCCCGGCGAGGTCCCATTCCTCGGGGTAGGCCTCGCTCGTGGTCGCCTCCACGTAGGTGGTGACCACGTCGTCGATCATGTGGCGCACCTGGTCGCTGAAATCCTGCCCCTCCAGCACGGTCCGGCGCTCGGCGTAGATCACCTTGCGCTGCTCGTTCATGACCTCGTCGTACTTGAGGACGTTCTTGCGGGCCTCGAAGTGCTGCGACTCGACCTGCGTCTGGGCGGAACGGATCGAGCGGGTCACCATCTTCGACTCGATCGGGACGTCGTCCGGGATGTTCAGCCGGTCCATGATCGACTCGACGGCGGAGGCGTTGAACAGCCGCATCAGGTCGTCACCGAGCGACAGGTAGAACCGCGAGATCCCGGGGTCTCCCTGTCGCCCGGACCGACCGCGCAGCTGGTTGTCGATCCGGCGCGACTCGTGTCGCTCGGTGCCGAGGACGTACAGCCCGCCGAGCGCCGTCACCTCGTCGTGCTCGACCGCGGTGGACTCCTCGGCCTTCGCCAGCGCGCCGTGCCAGGCGGCTTCGTACGCCTCGGGGTCCTCCAGGGGGTTGAAACCGGCCTGGTGGAGGGCGTATTCGGCGGTGAACTCCGCGTTGCCGCCCAGCATGATGTCGGTGCCGCGCCCCGCCATGTTCGTGGCGACCGTGACCGCCTTCTTCCGGCCGGCCTGGGCCACGATCGTCGCCTCGCGCTCGTGCTGCTTGGCGTTGAGGACCTCGTGCACGATCCCGCGCTTGAGCAGCAGGTTCGAGAGGTACTCAGACTTCTCGACCGACGTGGTCCCGACCAGCACCGGCTGGCCCTTCTCGTAGCGCTCGGCGATGTCGTCGGCCACCGCCGCGAACTTCGCCTCCTCGCTCTTGAAGACGACGTCGGGTGCGTCCACGCGGATCATCGGCATGTTGGTGGGGATCTGCACGACGCCGAGCTTGTAGATCTGCTCGAACTCGGCGGCCTCGGTGAGGGCCGTCCCGGTCATGCCGGAGAGCTTTTCGTACAGGCGGAAGTAGTTCTGCAGCGTGATCGTGGCCAGCGTTTGGTTCTCATCCTTGATCGGGACGCGCTCCTTCGCCTCGATCGCCTGGTGCATGCCCTCCGAGAACCGCCGGCCGTGCAGCGTGCGACCGGTGAACTCGTCGACGATGAGCACTTCGCCGTCGACGACGATGTAGTCCTTGTCGCGCTTGAACAGCTCCTGTGCCTTCAGCGCGTTGTTGAGGTAGCCGACCAGCGGGGTGTTCACCGGGTCGTAGAGGTTCTCGATGCCGAGCTGGTCCTCGATCTTCTCGATGCCCGACTCGGAGACCGCGACCGTCCGCTTGCCCTCGTCGGTCTCGAAGTCGACGTCGCGCTTCAGCATCGGGATGATCCGCGCGAACTCCTGGTACCAGCGGGTGGCGCCCTCGGCCGGTCCGGAGATGATCAGCGGTGTGCGCGCCTCGTCGATGAGGATCGAGTCCACCTCGTCGACGATCGCGAAGTGGTGGCCTCGCTGGACCGTCTCTTCGAGCGACCAGGCCATGTTGTCGCGCAGGTAGTCGAAACCGAACTCGTTGTTCGTGCCGTAGGTGATGTCGCAGGCGTACGCGGGTCGCCGCTGGTCCGGCCGCATCTGCGGATGGATCACCCCGACCGTCAGGCCGAGGAACCGGTGGATGCGGCCCATGTTCTCGGCGTCGCGCTGGGCGAGGTAGTCGTTGACCGTCACCACGTGGACGCCGTCGCCGGCGAGTGCGTTGAGATAGGCGGGGAGCGTCGAGACGAGGGTCTTGCCCTCGCCGGTCTTCATCTCCGCGATGTTGCCCAGATGCAGGGCGCCCCCGCCCATGAGCTGCACGTCGAAGTGCCGCTTGCCCGTGGTGCGCTTGGAGGCCTCCCGGACGACCGCGAACGCTTCCGGCAGCAGATCGTCGAGCGTCTCGCCGTCCGCGAGCCGCTCCTTGAACTCGTCGGTCATCGACCGCAGCTCGGCGTCGGTGAGCTCCTCGAAGGCCTCCTCGTAGAGGTTGACCTGGTCGGCCAGTCCCTTGAGCTTGCGCAGCAACCGGCCCTCGCCGGCGCGCATCAGCTTTTCGAGAACCATGCTTGAGTGCGCTCCCCTGGATCGCGGCTCCCCCGGCGTCCGCGCGAGGGCAGTTTTCCTATCGTAGGCGGCGCGCGCGGCACCGACGACGGTCGCCGCCCGGTCGGCTCAGGTGATCTCGAGCATCTTCTCGCGGACGGCGTAGACCACGGCCTCCATCCGCGAGTGCAACTGGAGCTTCTCCAACATGTTGCGCACGTGGTTCTTCACGGTGTTCTCGCTGATGAACAGCTGCCGGGCGATGTCCTTGTTCGCCAGGCCCTTGGCCACCAGCGTCAGCACCTGCATCTCGCGCTCGGTCAGCTTCGGCGTCGGCACCGGCGGCTTCTCGTTGTCCTTGCGGGCCATCGTGGCGAACTCGGTCAGCAGCTTGCTGGCCATCGACGGACTGATCAGTGACTGGCCCCCCTGCACGGCCCGGATCGCCTCGGCGACCTCCTCGATCGAGATCTCCTTCAGCAGGTAGCCCATTGCGCCGGCCTTGATCGCCTCGTACAGGTCCGCCTCCTCGTCGGAGATCGTCAGCATGATGATCTTCGCACTCGGCACCGAGTCGTGGATGGCCGTGCACGCGTCGATGCCCCCGCGACGCGGCATCCGGACGTCCATCAGCACGATGTCCGGGGCCAGGGCCGCCGCCCGCTCGATGGCCTCGGTGCCGTCGGAGGCCTCCCCCACGACCTGCATGTCGGGCTCCTGCGCGAGCACCATCTCCAGCCCACGCCGGAAGAGCGCGTGATCGTCGACGACGAGGACCCGGATGCCGTCGCCCACCTCGGTGACCTCGTCCCCCGCCGTCTCGCTCACCTGACCTCCCGGTCCCCGCGCCCGCGCCGGGCCGACGCCCGGTCAGTCGGGAATTGTCGCACTCGTCCCCGCCGGCGGTGTCCCCAGCCGCAGGACGCCGTAGTGGTAGCCGCGCCGACGGTAGACGACCGACGGCGTCCCGCACGCGACGTCACGGAACAGGTAGAAGTCGTGTCCCACCAGTTCCATGTTGGCCAGGGCGTCGTCGATCGACATCGGCTCGGCCACGTGCACCTTCTCCCGGACCACGAACGGGCCGTCCACGTCCCCTTCGACGACACCGTCCTCGGCGGCCGGGGCCGCGGCCGGCGCCGGCGCGCCGACGTCGACGGGAACCGGCTGCTGCGGTAGCCGCGCCAGCCGCGCGCCGCGCGAGTGCCGGCGGTTGGCGGCGCGGCGCAGCCGCTCCTCCAACTTCGCGACGGCCACATCCAGAGCGGCGTACGCATCCTGGGCGGCCGCCTCGGCGCGCACCACAGGCCCACGCCCGATGCAGGTGATCTCGACGCGCTCGCAGACCGGCGACTGGCGGGGGTTGTGCTCGGCCGACACCTCGACGTCCAGTCGGATGATCTTATGGTCGAGCTTCACCACGGCGGCGAGCTTCTCGTGCACGTGCTGGCGGAAGCGCTCCGCCACCGTGGTGTGTCGACCGCGTACGACGATGGGCGGCACGTCCCCGTCGTCCGTCGCTTCGACCTCGGCTCCGGCCGCCCCGCCCGCAAGAACCATGCGTCACCAGCTCCCTCGGCTGCTCGACTCGACGTCCTGTCCGAACCCGGACCACGCTAGCCCGACCCGACCCCGCGCGGGCGCCCCCGACGCGCCGGGGGGACGCGCCGTCGGGTGGCGGCCACCGTCGCCGCCCCGAGAACCAGTGCCCCCGCGTCCGCCAGCGCCCGGGCGGCCTCGGCGAGGGTGGCGCCCGTGGTGACGATGTCGTCGACCACGACGACGGGGAGGCCCGTGCAGGGTCGCGCGACCAGCGCGCGGTGCCGGTTGCGCGCCCGCGCCGCGGCACCCAGCCCGGCCTGGTCGTCGGTCCCGCGCCGCCACCCGAGCAGTGCCGCGGGTGGCGGCGCGCCGTGCACGGCGGCCATCCGCACCAGCAGCCCCACGTGGTCGTACCCCCGGACCCGGCGGGCAGCGGGTGACGAGGGGACCGGCACCGTCACCGCCTGCGGGTGGGTCGCGGCCCGGACCACCACCCCGGCGAGGGCCGCTCCGAGCGGCCGCGAGAGGGCCCGGCGCCCCCGCTCCTTGTAGGCGAGCAGGGCTGCGCGCACGACCCCGTCGTACGAGCCGGACGTCCACGTGACCGGAAGCCCCGCCGGCGCCGGGACGACGTCGGCCACCCGCGGCGCGGTCCACGCCCGCGCGAGGGCGTCGCGGCAGCCCCGGCACCAGGGGCGCCCCGGCCCGCCGCAGCCCAGGCACGTCCCGCCCAGGAGCAGGTCCCACACGGCGTCGGTGACGGACTCCACGGACGCCACCGTGGCAGCCGCCTGCTGCGGCTGCCGGTCCGCGACCGGATCTGTGGACTCGGGGTCGTCAGCCGGCGACCGCGGGCGAGGCCGCGCTTGCGAGCCGGAACCACCCGTCGGCCGCGGTGAGCTGCTCGACCACGTCGCCGTACCCGACGAGCAGGGGCGAGCCCGGCCCCGCGGCCACCGTCACCCCGGTGGTGAACCCGGTCGGCAGGGGGATGGTGTCGACCTGACTCCCGTCCACCTGCGCGGTGGACAGCGCGAGTGGCTGGCCGGGCAGGCTGCTCAGCAGCGCCACCGACGAGGCTGTCTGCCAGCTCGCCGCCGTCACCGCGCCGAGCCCCGGCGAGATGGCCGCGGCCGGCCCGAACGTGCCGCCGGCGATCCCGAGGACGTACGCGACTCCTCCCGCGACCGCCAGCACCCGCACGCCGTCCCGCGCGATCCGGGCGTCGGTCACCTGGCCGGCCAGGGGGGCGGGGTACGCGATCCGCGTCGTTCCGCCCGCGGGCGGAACGAGCAGCAACGCGTCGGGGGTGCCGACGGCCAGCGTGCCGTCGATCGTCCACGACAGGCTGGCGCCCGGATCGTCGGACACCGTCCGCAGCGACCCCTCCGCCGTCGCCACCACCACGCCCGTGGGGGTGTCGGCGGCGATCGCCGCGCCGTCCGGCGCCGGAACCGCGTGCGTCACAGTCTGCCCGGCGAGCACCGCCAGAGCCTTCGGCGGCAACCGCCCCGGGCCGGGCAGGGCCACCACCGAGCCGCCGCGAATGCCGACCGGCGGAACGGACGGCGCCACCGTGTCGGGGTTGTACGACGCCACGACCGAGGTCGCGATCTGCTGCGGGTCGCCCACGGCGGGCAGCGGCTGCCCGTCGACGAGCAGGCGCACCCGCGTCGCGGTGGGCACCTGCTGGAGCGTCTGGGCCAGCTGCAGAAGAAGGTCGCGCGCCCGCGCCGCGGTGAGCGACGCCGCCTGCCTGCTCAGGTCGACCACGACCGCGTTGCCCTGGTCGGAGACGCTGCCCTCCAACGAGACACCGCTCGGTGCCGCCGTGCGCACGACGGGGGCCAGCCCCTTTCCGGGGCCGCCCAGCAGGGCCCGGACCAGCTGGGTCTGGCGTCCGGTCGGCGACTCCGGGAGCCAGCGGATCTCCGGAACCAGCCGGGTGAACCCGGGCGTGAACCACCACAACGTCGACGACACGTACCCGCGCTGGAGGTCGCCCGTCGTGATCGTGAGCCCCTGCGGGAGAGCGGAGATGCGCCACTCGCCACCGACCTTGCGCAGCTGGTAGGTCTGGCTGGTGGTTCCCTGCTGCGGGACGTACGTTCCGTCGTCCCCGAGCGTCGCGGCCATGGTGAGCGACGCCTTCACCGACACGGTGGAACCGGGTCGGTCGGTTGTCGGGACCGACAGCGCCGCATAGACCTGCGCCGTGCCGCTCGTGGCCCAGGTCGTGCCCGGTGCGAGGTACTCACGGGCGATCGCGTAGTCGTCCTCGCTGTCGGCCTGCGCGTTCAGGAACCCCTGGACGATCGCGTCGGGCGCCGCGCCGGCGGCCGGCAGCGGCGGCAGCACCCGTACCTCCGGCCCGGCCGAGTCGGCCGCCCCGGCGATCGTACGGACCAACGTGACCCCGCTGGAGGTGGGCAGCCCACCGCAGGCCGCCAGCCCCACCACCAGCAGCACGGCGGCCACGGCCGTGCGGGCCCGCCTCATGCCTCGACCTGAGCGGGTTCGAGGGGCAGCGGCGCGTGCCGCAGCGGCGCGCCAGCGACGATCGGGAGGACCAGGCGGAACGCCGCACCCCGTCCCGGCTCGCCCCACGCCTGCAACCAGCCCCCGTGCAGGCGCGCGTCCTCGAGGGCGATGGCGAGCCCGAGTCCGGTCCCGCCGGTACGTCGGGCGCGGCTCGGGTCGCCCCGCCAGAACCGCCCGAACACCAGGCCCGACTGGCCCGGCTGGAAGCCGACCCCGTGATCGCGCACCCGCAGTCCGACGGCGTGCTCGTCGGCCACGAGGTCGACCTCGACGGGACCGCCCTCGCCGTGCTCGACCGCATTCGACAGCAGGTTGCGCACGATGCGCGCCACGCGCCGGGCGTCGACCTCCGCGTAGACGGGTGCGGTCGGTACGCCGTCGGTCCGCACCGTGCATCCACGCTCGGCCGCGAGCGGCTCGACGTTCTGCACCTCGGTGCGCACCAACGCGGCCATGTCGGTGCGGGCGGTCTCCGGCGTGGCGACCCGCGCGTCGTACCTGCTGATCTCGAGCAGATCGGCCAGCAATGCCTCGAAGCGGTCGATCTCGCCGGACAGCAGCTCGGCGCTGCGCCGGACATCGGGCGGGAACGACTCGCGACGGTCGTACAGCAGGTCGCTGGCCATGCGCACCGTCGTGAGCGGTGTCCGCAGCTCGTGCGACACATCGGCGGTGAACCGCCGCTGGACGCGCGAGAGCTCCTCGAGCTGGGCGATCTGGCGTTGCAGGCCGCGGGCCATCTCGTTGAAGGACGTAGCGAGCCTGGCGAGGTCGTCCTCGCCGCGGACGTCCATCCGTTCGTGCAGGCGGCCGGCCGCGAGCCGCGAGGCGGTCCGCGCGGCGAGCCGCACCGGCGTGACCACCTGCCGGGTCACCAGGGCGGCGATCACCGCCAGCAGGACGACGAGGCCGAGACCACCGAACGCCAGCGTGCGGTCGACCAGCGACAGGGTCTGCTGCTCGGTGTCCAGCGGGAACACGAAGTACAGCTCGTACGACCGCGCCGCGACGGGCGACGTGAGCGGCGCACCGATGACGAGGGTCGGGGTGCCGAGCGACGCACCCGGCAGGTCGACGTCCTGTGTCAGCCGCGAGTACGTGGTGGCCTGGGCCTGCTTCTCCGCGACGACGCGCCGCAGGCTGGCCGGGACGCTGCTCTGTCCGGCCCCGCAGTCGAGGAACTCGTTGGCCGTGTCGCCCGTCTCGAGCAGCTCGACCCGGAAGCCGTTGGACTGGCATCCCGACAGCTGCTGCACGATCTCCTGCAACAGGGCGTCGAGCGACTGCTGGTCGGTGGCGTCCGACTGGTTCAGCTGGCTCTGCGCGAGGGTCAGGCCGGCGTTGAACTCGCCCAGGGCGGCGCGCCGCTTCGCGTCCAGCACGCCCTGCCCGACCTGGTGGGCGAGCACGAAGCCGAGCACGGAGACGACCACCGCCGACAGGACCAGCGTCGTGGTGACCACCCGCAGCTGGATGCTGCGCCGCCAGGCCGACCGCAGCGCACTCGGGACGGCGGTCGGTCTCAGGACGACCCGGCCTTGTAACCGACCCCGCGGACGGTGACGACGACGTCGGGGTGCTCGACGTCCCGCTCGACCTTCGACCGCAGCCGCTGCACGTGGACGTTCACCAGCCTCGTGTCGGCGGGGTGACGGTAGCCCCACACCTGCTCGAGCAACAGCTCTCGGGTGAAGACCTGCCGGGGGCGGCGCGCGAGCGCCACCAGCAGGTCGAACTCCAGCGGGGTCAGGGCCAAGGTCCGTCCGCCACGGCGCACCAGGTGACCCGCGACGTCGATCTCGACCGGGTCGTCCGCAGGGCCGATGTGCAGGGTCTCGCCGGCGCCGGTCTCGGTCCGCAGCCGTGCCTTGATCCGGGCGACCAGCTCCGCCGGTTTGAACGGCTTGACGACGTAGTCGTCGGCGCCCGCCTCGAGCCCGGCGACGACGTCGAGCGTGTCGCCCTTCGCGGTCAGCATGACGATCGGCACATGCGACTCGGCGCGAATGTCGCGGCAGACGTCGACGCCGTCCCGACCAGGCAGCATCAGGTCTAGCAGGACGACATCGGGACGCACCGCACGGAACGCGCCCAGGGCCCGGTCGCCGTCCGCCACGAACGACGCCTCGAAGTCGCTGGCGCGCAACACGATGCCCAACATCTCGGCGAGGGCTTGGTCGTCGTCGACCACCAGGACGCGCGCGCTCATGCGCCTATGGTGCCCGACCGGAGACGATCCGGCGTCAGGAGGCGGCTGTCGCCTTCAGCGCGCTGATCGGATCGATCGGCGTGGGGTCGACGCCGCCGACCAGGGCGGCGTAGACCGACACGTAGTCCAGCAGCCCGACCAGCGACGCGAGCCGCTCCAGGCGGCTGGTCCCCTCCGCGCTCAGCTGCGTGACCCTGATCCCGCGATCGGGCGCCAACTGCGTGATCGCGTCGGCCGTCCGTGCCGCGGCGGCGCTCTCCTGGCCGGGCTCGCGCAGGAGCACCTGGTGCATGGCCCTCGCCGCCGGGTCGTCCAGGTCGGGGTCGGCGAAGATGTCCGCCGCTCCGGGCGCGAACGGTCCGTCGTAGGCGACGATCTGGTTGTGCGCGGCCTCCGGCAGGACGCCGTGCACCGCAGGCAGCTTCGCGTTCTCGTTCAGGTCGCACGCGAACCGGTAGGCCGCGACGCCCGTGAGGGGCGTGGCCCCCCAGGTGACGGTCAGCGCGCCGGCCAGCACGTGCGCCAGCTCCTTGCCGGGGTTGACCAGCGCGTCGCGCGCGGGGTGGCACCGCTCGGCGATCTGCTCGAGCCGGTCGGCCGTCGCGTCGGCGGCGACCGGCTCGCCGAGCACGCCCAGGCGGTCGGCGGCCAGGACGAGGGGAATGGCGAGGGCCCACAGGCTGGCCCGGGGCATCCGCCCGCCGGGGACGACGACGTACGGTCCGTGGCCGCGGGCCACGATGTCCGCGAGCGGCGAGTTCGCCGCGCCGACGCCGAGGACCCGGGCGCCGCGGCGCACCGCCTCTTCGGCGGCCGAGAGCGTCTCCGCGGTCGCGCCGGAGCACGAGACCGCGCACACCACGTCGGCGACCCCGACCCAGCCCGGCAGGCCGGGGGCTCGGTGGGTCAGGACCGGTACGGGGCAGGACGGGCCGGTGGCCGCCGCGAGCACGTCGCCGGCGATACCCGACCCCCCCATCCCGGCCGTCACGATCGCGCGCGGCCGCTCGGCGCCGAGCCGGTCGAGGCCGGCATCGGCGGTGCGCGTCACCGCTTCGCGGACCTGTGCCGCCGAGGACGCGATGGCCCGCAGCATCTGGCCCGGGTCCGCGGCCTCCACGGCGTCGACGTCGTCGAGGTCGACGCCGGCGGCCGTACGGGTCATGGCTTCGCGGCCTCGTCGATGAGCATGACCGGAATGTCGTCGCGCACCGGGTATCGGTAGCCGCAGCTGCCGCCGTCGTTGCGGCAGTCCAGGGTCGAGTCGCGGTCGTTGACGTCGAGCCCGCTGTGGCAGTTCGGGCAGACGAGGATCTCCAGCAGCGCCGGGTCGAGGTTCACGAGGGGGAGCGTACGAGGCCGAGGACCTCGTCCCGCAATGCGGCCACCGAGGCGTCGTCCTTCGCCTCGACGTTGAGTCGCAGCAGCGGTTCGGTGTTCGACGCGCGGATGTTGAACCAGCCCCGCTCGCCGAGGTCGACCGTCAGGCCGTCCAGCTCGTCGAGCTCAGCCCCGGGCCGGTCCGCGAACGCCGCTTTCACCGCTGCCACGCGGCCGGCCTGGTCGTCGACGGTCGAGTTGATCTCGCCGCTGGCGGCATAGCGGGTGAACCGTGCGGCGAGCTCGGACAGCGGCCGGTCCTGCCCCCCGAGCGCCGCCAGCACGTGCAGGGCGGCGAGCATTCCGGTATCGGCGCGCCAGAAGTCGCGGAAGTAGTAGTGCGCGGAGTGCTCGCCGCCGAAAACCGCGCCGGTGCGCGCCATCTCGGCCTTGATGAACGAGTGCCCGACCCGGGTACGGACCGCGGTGCCGCCCTGCTCGGCGACGATCTCGGGAACCGCGTGGGAGGTGATCAGGTTGTAGATGATCGTCCCGCCGGGGTCCTTCTCGAGCTCCCGCGTCGCGACCAGCGCGGTGATCGCCGACGGGGGCACCGCCTCGCCCCGCTCGTCGACCACGAAGCACCGGTCCGCGTCGCCGTCGAAGGCGAGGCCGATGTCGGCGCCGACGGTGCGGACGGTGGCCTGCAGGTCGACGAGGTTGGCCGGGTCGAGCGGGTTCGCCTCGTGGTTGGGAAAGCTGCCGTCGAGCTCGAAGTACAGCGGGGTGATGTCGAGCGGTAGCCCGCCGAGCACGGCCGGCACCGTGTACCCCCCCATGCCGTTGCCGGCGTCCACGACGACCGACAGCCGACGGCTGTGCGTGAGGTCGACCAGCCTGCGCAGGTACGCCGCGTAGTCGGCGAGCAGGTCCTGCTGGGTGACGGTGCCGCTCGTGCCGGTGTGGGGCGGCAGCCCCTGCTCCATGAGCCGGCGGATGTCGGCGAGGCCGGTGTCCTGGCCGACGGGAGCCGCACCGGCCCGGCACATCTTGATGCCGTTGTACTTCGCCGGGTTGTGGCTCGCGGTGAACATCGCGCCGGGCACGTCCAGATGGCCGGAGGCGAAGTAGAGCAGGTCGGTCGAGCCGAGACCGGCCTCGACGACGTCGGCCCCGCGGCTGGTGGCTCCCTCGGCGAAGGCGCGCGAGAGCGGGACGGACGAGGCGCGCATGTCGTGCGCCGTCACGATGCGATCGGCACCGGTGACCTCGACGAACGCGGCCCCCGCCGTGCGGGCGAGGTTCTCGTCGAGCTGGTCGGGCACCACGCCGCGAATGTCGTACGCCTTGATGATCGCGCTGAGGTCTTTCACCGCGGTGACACTATCGCCGCCACGCAGACCGGGCGGCGCCGCCGGCAGGGGTCAGGCGCGGGTGCGCTCCGGGACGGAGCCCTTGCCGGGCTTCACCGAACGCGACAGCACGTCGGACACGTCGAGGCCGCCGTCCGGCCCGAAGTACGCGCGCCGCTCACAGCCCCGGCAGGAGACGAACACCACCGGTGTGCCGTCGGTCAGGGTGAGGTCCAGCTGGATCACCCGGCCGCTGCCGCAGGTCGGGCAGGCGTCGGGGCGGACCGCGGTGGTCGAGGGGGACATGCTCACTCCGGGGGGTCGGGGAAGGGGCCATGCGGTGCGGCGGTGAGGGCCGTTGCCGGCATCCGTATCGGCCGAACGGGGGAAAACCTTGAGCGCGGTCCGGCCACCGCGGCCGGATCGGACCAGCCACCGGACTGCCCGCCGGTCTCAGGTGGGCGTCGGCACCGCCCGCAGGTGACCGCGCCGTCCGACCTCTCCGGCGGTCGGGGGTGGGAAGGTCGGGCGGGCCGCCTCCCGGACGGCGTCGGCGAGCGCCTCGAGGTCGTCGACCGACCGCGGCGGCGGACCGTCCGGCATCTCGACCCGCAGCACTGACCAACCGCGCGGCGCGGTCAGCTTGGCCGCGTGCGCGGGGCACAGGTCGTAGGTGTGCGGCTCGGAGGACGGTGAGAGCGGGCCCACGACGGCGGTCGACTCCGCGTACGCGTAGGTCAACGTGGCCACGGCCGCCGCGGAACACGCGGTCCGGGAGCACCGCCGACTCGTCACAGGTTCGGACGGTAACCGCACCGCGCCCGGGGTGCCGCCACCGGGGCCGACCACCCCGCGGCGTGTCGCGGGACGACTAGCCTCGGGACATGCCCGCGAGCGCCGGACCGGTGCCGTTCCCGCGCCGTCGGGACCGGCGTGGACGAGGCCCGCGGGGACCGCTCACCCCCCCGGACCTGCCGCTGCGACGCTCGAAGGCGGACGCCTTCGACGAGCTGGTCCTGGACGCGGTGGAGCACCTGGACGTGCGCTGGTCCGCCGAGCTGGACGACGTGGAGTTCGCGGTCGAGCCGGTCCCGCCGGACGACCTGCCCTCCGCCGACGGCGACCTCGTCGCGCTGGCCCGCGCCGAGCCCGCGGTCCGGGGACGGCCGGCGCGGGTGGTCGTCTACCGGCGCCCGCTCGAGGCCCGGGGCCGCGACCCGGAGGACCTCGCCGACCTGGTGCTCGACGTCGTCGTGCACGAGGTCGCGCGCCTGTTGGGCCTGCCCCCGGAGATCGTCGACCCGGAGGGCCACCCACCGGACTAGACGTTGCCGAGCGGGAGCCGCGCCACGGGCGGCACCGGTTCGGTCTCGGGCGCCGACCCGACCTCGTACGCCGACAGCAGCGGACCCAGGGCGCCGTTCTCCTCGATCACGCGGACGACGTACAGGGGCGCCGACCCGGGGGTGGGCGTGATCGTCACCGAGCTCTGGTCGGGCATCCCGTAGTTGCGCGCCGACGTGTCCACGGTGGTGCCGCCCTTGACCGCGTACCCGATTCGCCGGGGCAGTCCGGTCGGTGGCTGGATGGTGAGGAATCCCGACGCGGGCCCGGTGGGCGCCGAGAACAGGATGTGGCTGTCCTGGTCCACGCCGGTGCGGACTTGCGGGATCAGTGCCGGGCCGCTGATCGGGTCGGCCGGCCCCAGGAACGTGATCTCGTGGATCGGCTGGCCCTGCACGCTCGCCGCGTCCACCAGGACACCGGCGACGACCGGGACGGGCTGCCCGTCCACACCGGGCTCGGAGACGACGTGCACGGAGGCCGGCTGGTTGCCGAGCACCTTGCCCAGGTCGACGGTCGCCATGGTCTGGGCACCCACCGAGAGGTCGTCGAGTCCGACCGGGACGAACGTGCCGGTGCTGGTCGTCACGGTGATGCGGACCGTGGCGTCGGCCGTCCCGGGCACGCCGAGGTACAGCAGCCGGCGGGGCTGGGTGCCCACGAGGAAGCCGGGTACGCCGGGAATCGTCAGGTCGGCGGACGGCTCGCTGACCGGTACCCAGTCCGTGCCGAGCAGGGTGGTGCCCTGGGTCCGGATGTCGCGAACGTCTGCGGAGACCTCGCCGGTCTGCGTGGTGACGTGGACCGCCGTCACGGCGACTCCCGGCGCCAACGAGGTCAGGTTCAACCGCTGGACGGTGTGCGGGGCGAGGACGAGGTTGCCGCCCACGGGCGCCGCGATCAGCCCCGTCGGTGTCAGGACGGTGACGGTGGCGATGGCGCGCGTCTCCGCCGGGTTGGCCAGCACGACCACCGGCGTGTCCCCGGCCGTGGTGCCGGCGCCGACGAACCACTGGTCGGAGCGGGGCGCCTCGCAGCGGGCCTCGGCCCAGCCGCGGTCCGCCGTCTTGTTGCCACGGGAGAGCTGCTCGGCGACGAGCCCCGCGGCGATCGGGCCCTTCGCGGTCAAGGTGATCGGGCCGGTCTGCGGACCCGCGTACGTCCCTGTGTGCTGCCGGACCGGTAGCTGCACGCCGCCCGTGGCGGACGTGGCGGCCCGGACCCCCACCTGCCCGCTGGCCGTGTTCGGGTTCCCGACCACGATCTGCGTGCCGAGCGTGCCGGGCTCGGTGATCAGGTCCGGGCAGAACAGCGTGGTCCGCACGACCTGCCCCTGGGTGCCCGCACGGACCACGATCGCGCCCGGTGCCGTCGCCGGTCGGGTCAACCCGGCGACCACGCCGACGGCGACGAGAACCAGCGCGGCGAACAGCACGGCGATTCGGCGGCTCACGGCGCCGACTCCGCCCTCACGTCGTCCGCCGCGTCCATGAGGTCGTCCACGTCGCCCGCATCCCACACCTCGTCCGGCCGGAGCGAGTCGGCGACCCGGCCGGGGGGCTCCTCCTCCGGCCGCCGTACTCCCGGCGCGGCCAGCACGACGACCACCAGCAGGGCCACTGCCTGGATCCACAGTTCGAGATGGCGGGTGCCGTTGTCGTACCAGACCCGCAACGCCCCGGAACCGGGCGGGAGGACGAACGCCTGCGCCCACCCCCAGGCCCTGGTGGCGGGCAGCCGCTGCCCGTCCAGCGTCGCCCGCCAGTGGCTGTCCACGGAGTCGGACAGGACGAGCACCCTCGAACCGGAGCCCGCCGGGAGCTGAGCCGCGACGCTCGCCCGCCCGGCCGCGAGGGGCTGGAACGGAGCGGTGCGCAGCTGGTCGAGGGTGGGCCCGCGACCGAGCGGCTCGGTCCCCGCGGCGGGCGCCAACGCCGCCCGGGCGACCGCGCCGGTCGCCACCTCGGCGCGCGCCGACGGCACCAGCACGCGCCACAGGCGCGCGCCGCCCGGCAGCGCGTACCGCGACAACGCGGGCTGCTGGTCCAGGGCCGCCGGGAACGATCCGGTGGCGTTCGCGTCCAGCGCGACGTAGCCGATGTGGAACGTGGCGAGCGTCTCGGCGGCATCCGTACCGCGGTCGCTGACCAGGTCCCCGACGAGGCTGTCCAGCAAAGCGCTCGTCCGTGGAGCCCCACGGAAGTCCTCGTCCCCGATCCGGCTGCCCACGACGGGCTCCAGCGCGTACGCCACCGCGCCGGCGTCGTCGCGCAGCCACAGCACCCGCTGACCCGGGTCGTCCAGCCGCGCGTTGTCGACGATGTTGACCGGCAGCGGCGACTGGGCCTGGCGGTGCAGCGGCTCGCCGCTGCCGTGCACGACGAGCCACGCCGCGCAGGCCACCGGAACGGCCGCGCAGGCGGCGGCGAGCAGGACGGCGAGGGGCTGGCGCACACCGAAGGCGGCCTGTTGCAGCGACCGCCGGGCGTCGCGGGCCGCCACCAGCGCGCCGGCCAGCACCGCGGCACCGGCGACGGCGAGGGCCGTCCCGGACCAGCCCGTCGGTGGCTGGCCGGTCGCGGTGGCCGAGACCCGGACGGTCGCGAGCGCGATGCCCAGGGACACGCCGATCGTGGCCCAGACGGCCATCGCGGCCGCGGTGCGGCGGGTGCGCAGCGTGGCGACGAGCGCCGCGACGAGGAGCGGCGCGACGAACCAGAGGGGCACCGCGTCGTGACCGCCCGGCGACAGCAACAGCAACCGGGCTGCACCGGCCGCGCGGCCCGGGGCAGCGGCCAGGCCGCCGGGTACGCCGAGCCCGACGAGCAGCACCCGCGGATGCGCCGGTACCGAGAACGTCCACGGGATCAGCAGCACGGGCGGCGTGACGAGCACCAAGATCGCGTCCCGGACGCGCAGCAACGTCGGCCGGTCACCCGCCTCGCCCCGTAAGCGGGCGCGCAGCCACCCCAGCGTCGTACCACCGCCCAGCACGAGCAGCGCGATGCTCCACACCGGCGGTGCGAAGGCGGCCGTCACCGCGAGGCCCAGCCCGAGGGCGAAGGCGTGGTTGGTGCCACCGCCACCGCGCAGCACGCGGACCGCCCCGGCGACCAGCAGCGGTGCGGCGATGACGACGACCACCGTGTCGAACCGGCCGCCGTCGACCGACCCGGTGACCGGCGGCAGGAGCGCGTACGTCGCTGCGGCCCACAGCCGCATCGCCGTCGGCAGTCGCCAGCGGCCGGTCGCGAACCAGGCGGCGAGCCCGGCGAGCGGTACGGCGCCGAGGACAAGGACCGTGACCACGAGGGCCGGGTTGCCGCCGAAGACGAACGACACGGCGGCGAGTACCGGAAGCCACGGTGCGGCGGCCGACGCGCTGCCGCCGCCGACGTCGTGCCAGGCGCCCGCGTACATCCGCCACAGATCACTTGCCCCGCCCGGCACCGCGAGCAGGCGTCCGCCCTCGAGCACCCCGCCGTGCAGGACGTGCCGGTCTGCGACGAGAGCGATCACGACCAGCACGAGCACCAGCCCCACGACGGGCCGCAGGAACAGCCGCCGGACGACACTGAGGTCGTCGTCCGGCTCCGCGTCGTCCTCCGGGTCACCCGAGCGGGCGAGTTCGCCCGATCCGGACAGGCGGTCGGTGGTGGCCATGAGAAACGTGCGCAACCGCGTCGAACTGTGGCTGAGGTACGGCCGGATCGCGGCGGAACCTTCGGTCCGCTGCGGCCGCCGGCTCCTGCGCCCGGCCAGCACGCGCGGGAGGTGCGTCACGAGCGTGGTACCGGCGAGCACCTCGTCCCAGGCCTCGGCGGGTCGGCGGGTCAGCAACAGGACGAGGGCGCGCAGGAGGACCGCCGCCAGCGTGCGCGGTAGGCGCAGCGGCCCCCCGTTCGCCACCCCGACGTACAACGCGTGCGCCCGGTCGGTGCGGCGGACGGAGCCGTGCAGGTGGCTGGACTCCCGCTGACCGGTCAACGTCGCGCGGGCGTGCCGGACCCGCGCCGCTGGCACGACCACCACGCGGTGCCCACTGCGACGGGCCCGCCAGCCGAAGTCGATGTCCTCGCGCAGGAGGGGCAGGTGCGGGTCGAACCCGTCCAGGGCTTCCCAGGTCTCCCGCCCGACGAGCGCGCCGGCGGTTCCGACGGCCAGCACGTCACGCGGTTGGTCGTGCTGCCCCTGGTCCAGCTCGTTGGGCTCGAGGAAGGTCTCGCGGCGGCCGGCGGCGTCGGTGGTCAGCCCGACGTCCACCAGTCGATCGGGACGGTCCCAGTCCACGCCCTTGGCCCCGAGAACGGTGATGCTGGGGTTGCGGGCTGCATGGTCGAGGAGGCGTTCGAGCGCGGTGGGGTCCGGTGCGCTGTCGTCGTGCAACAGCCAGATCCACTCCCGCCGGCCGGTCCGGTCGGTGACCTGCTGGTCCTGCGCGGCGAGCGCGGCCGCGATCGCCGCGCCGTACCCGGTGTCGCGCGGGAGGGATACGAGCCGGGACGCGCCGAACGCCCGCGTGAGCAGCCGCGCGCTGGCATCGGTGCTGCCGGTGTCGACCGCCACGACGCGCTCCGGTGGCCTGGTCTGCATCCGCACCGCGGCGAGCGTGGTGGGCAACCACGGCGCCCCGTCGTGGCAGACCAGCACCGCTGTCACGTGCGGCGGCGGTCCCTCCGGCGGCTCGGGCTCCTCGTCCTCGAACGGGTCTGCGGCGAGAAGGGAGGCGAAGATCTCGCGTCGCTCGGCCTCGGCCGCCGATGTGTCGATGGCCGGTTCGGTCAGGTCGGCCTCGGGGAGCTCGGGCGGCAGCCCGCGGCCACGCGACCGGACGTCCGGACGTTCGGGCATGAGGCGGTGGGACTCCGGCGGGTCTCGGCCGCAGGGAGCGGGCAACGCTGCTCCGCGGGCTGGACGGACTGGTCGGCCGCGACGGCCGACGCTGCCTCGCCCCCCGGGAGGGGCCACCGGGCAGGACCGGTCGGGACCGACTGGGACGGCCCACGACACTAGAGCACCGGACGGTGCCGGACGAACTCGCAGCAGGAAGCGGTCAGACCGCCGCTCGCCGCAGGCGCCGCCGCTCCCGCTCCGACAGCCCGCCCCAGATGCCGAACCGCTCGTCGTGCGCCAGGGCGTACTCCAGGCACTCGGCGCTCACCTCGCAGGAGGTGCAGACCCGCTTCGCCTCGCGGGTCGAGCCGCCCTTCTCCGGAAAGAAGCTCTCCGGGTCGGTCTGCGCGCACAAGGCGCGCTCCTGCCAGGCGAGCTCGCCCGCTGGCGGCTCGAGCCCGAACAGGTCCAGCCCGTTCCACTCGTCTTCGAAAGTCTGCATGACGCCCTCCGACCCGTGCCGTCGCGCTGCGACCGCCCGCCGTAGCACCTTTGTCGGCCAGGACGGCCGAACGACACGGGTGTTATTACAGGGATGCAAGCAGCCCGCGTCAAGACGCGCGACCCAGTCTGTGCAGAAGGGGAAGCCTCCGCTCACCCGTCGGCCGGGTCCGGTCCGGGCCGGCCCGGATCCGACTCGGTGCCGCCCGACGGTGACCGGACGCCCGCGCGATCCGGCCCGGACGGGCGTGCCGCGACCCCGTCCGGTGCGGGCGCCGTCCCTGCGTGAAGGGTGGGCGCCTGCTTGGCCGGCGCCCGTTTGGCCGGCGCCTTCTTGGCCGGCGCCCGTTTCGCGGGTGCCTTCTGCGCCGGCGCCTTGGTGGCGGGCGCCCGTTTCGCGGGTGCCTTCTTCGCCGGCGCCTTGGTGGCGGCCGGGCCGCTTCGCGCACGTGGGTCGGATTCGGGCGCGTCCGGCCCGGCCGGTACGACCGCTACGGCGGCAGGATCCGTCGGCGCGGCTCCGGCCGGCGGCGGTCCGTCCGGCGCGGGTTCGGCAGCCGGCGGCTCGGCGGGTACGTCGAGCAGCTCGAGCAGCGCATCCTCGTCCGAGACCAGATCGGGGTCGCCCTTGCCTTCCTGATGCTGCCGCCACCGCTCGGCCTGGCGGCTCTCCCGACGCCGGGCCAACAGGCCCCGCGCCTGGCCGGCGACCTTCTCCCGCTCCTTGCGGGACACCGACGACAGGACGTCTTCGAGCAGCTGGACCGTGTCGCGGTCGCGTACCTCCTCGAGGGCCGCGTCGCGTTCGGCGAGGTAGGAGACCACGAGACGTCCGGCGTTCTGCACCCGGTGGGCGATCCGCTCCATCTCCTCGGTTGCGGCTCGCGTCGCGTCGGCCTGGGCGAGGACGGCGGCGCGAACGTCCTCGAGGGCGGTCGACGCGGCCGTACGGATCGCCTCGATCGCGTCCTGGCGCGCGGCGTCGGCCTGCTCCCCCGCGGCCGCGCGCACGGCCGCCGCCTCGCGCCGGGCATCGTCGCCGGCCGCCGCGGCCTCGCGGCGCATCTCCTCGGCGGCGGTGACGGCCTCGCGGCGCATCTCCTCGGCCGCCGAGGCTCCCAGGCGTCGCATCTCCGCCAGCGCGGCCTCGGCTGCGTCCTGCACGCTCGCCGCGGCGTCGGCGCCCTGCTCACCGAGTCGCGTCACCATCTGCTCGAGCTCCGCGCGGCCCGCTTCCCACTGGGACAATGCCGCGGCCAGATGTGCCCGGTCCTCGGCGGTTTCCGTCCGCCACGCGGACACCTCGCCCGGAAAGCCGTCGACGGCCTCGTGCAGGTCCCGCCCCAGCTCGGCAAATCGTTCCTGCACCACGGCCGCGCGTGCTGCCGACTCCTCAGCGGCCTGCATGGCGTTCTCGCGCCCGGCGAGCGCCAGCCGTTCCTGGGCCGCCAGCACGTCCGCCAGGTCTGCCCGGACCCCGGCCAGCTCCGCGCCCACGTCGACGGCCCCCGACAGCATCGGGTGGCCGGCGAGCTGGTCGAGCCGCGCGATGATCACCTCCTGGGCCTCCCGGACGCCCTCGGAGGCGGCCCGCTGGGCGCGGGAGGTCTCGGCCATCTCGGCCCGCAGGTCGGTGCGCGCTCCGGCCACGCGGTCATCCAGCGCGGAGCGCGCTTGGTCGAGGGCGTCGAGCAGGTCGGAGCGCAACGCCTCCATCCGATCGTCGAGATCGGTGAGGCGGCCCCCCGTGTCGACCAGGCTCCGGTCGAGGGCGGCGATCCCCTCGGCCAGCGCCGCGATCCGCGGTCCGTGATCCACCGGCGCGGGCGCGTCGGCGAGACGGGCCACCTCGGCCACCAGTGCCTGCACCGGGCCGGCGACGTCGGGCTGCGGACGCTCGCGCACGGCCGCGAGGAGCGACAGCAACTCGCCGGCGGTCGTTGCCATGTCGGTGCGCACGTCCAGGACCTGGTCCCGCACCGCCGCAGCGAACGCTGCCAGACGCGCGTCGAGCGACCGCTCGAGCGCGTCCGTGTCGCGAGCCTCGGCCAGGGCCGCGTGGATCCGCTGGCTGTCCTCGGCGGTGCGGTCGGCGGCCGACCGGGCCGCGGCGTCCACCGCGGCGAGCAGGGCGTCGAAGCGGACGTGGATCGTCTCCATGTCGTCGTCACCGATGCGCCCGTCCGCCAGCCGGGCGTGCAGGGAGTCCAGCCGCTCGACCACCGGCGAGAGGTCGGGCGCGACCCACCGTTGTGACAGCGCCTCCACCCGCTCTTCGAGACGCGCGACGGCCGGGCTTGCATCCGCCTCCGTCAGCCCTCGGGCAACCGCGTCGAGCCGCTCCTCGAGCCGGGCGAGGCCGGACGTCGCGCCCGGGTCGGGCAGCAGGTCCTGCAGCAGGTCGAGCCGCTCGTGCACCGGTGCGAGATCGCGTCGCGCGTCGCTGCGGGCGATGCTGTCGACCATCTCGTCGAGCCGCCGGTCCACCGCCGCGAGCCGGTCGGCCAGTGGTTGGGGGTCCGGCGCCGACCGGGCGGACATCTCCTCGGCCAGCGCCTGGATCGCCGCCTGGGTCTCGGCGGTGCGCGCCGACAGCTCGCCGGCCAGCGTCGTGCGTACGTAGTCCAGGGCGTCGGCCAGGTCCTCGCGCAGCGCGTCGATGTCGTCACGCCGGCGCGGACCGCCGTCGGCCTGCTCGCCGGCGGGCCCCCGCAGGTCGGCCAGCTGCGCCCGCAGGTCCTCGAGGGACGTCCGCGCCGTCGACGCCTGGTCCCGCGCGAGCGCCTCGAGCCGGTCAGCGAGGCCGTCGAGCGCGTCCTCCAGGGCGGCCAGTCGCACCTCGACGCCGTCCCCGTCGGCCCCGCCCACGCGGTCTCCGACCTCCGCACCGACGGCACGGGTGATGGACGGTACGGCGCCCGCGACCGCACTCGCGACGGCCTCGGACACGAGGGCGGGCAGAACCGTCGCAACGGCTCTGCCCACAGCGTCCTCGACCTGCGCGGCCGTGAGCCCGCTGTCCACCTCGTCCTGCAGGTCCCGGAGGCGGGCGTAGAGGTCGTTGCGGCCGGCCTGCGGATCAGCGGCCGCCGAGGGGTCGTCGCTCACGCGCTGCTCCTCGCCTCGCTGTCGGGGACGCCGCGAGTGTAGGGCGAGCGCCGCGCCGAGATCAGGAGGCGACGAGCGGAAGGGACGTGCGTCGTGGAGCCGGCGAGCCGTAGGTCGTCGTACGTTCCCGGACCGGGCGTCCGATGCCACCGGCGATCTCCGTCAGCTCGGCGACGGTCTTCGCCGACCCGTACTGCGAGCCCGCCATGCGGCTGATCGTCTCCTCCATCAGGGTCCCGCCGAGGTCGTCCGCGCCGGCGCGCAGCATCGTGCGGGTCCCCTCGACGCCGAGCTTCACCCAGGACGTCTGGACGTGGTCGATCTTGCCGTGCAGCAGGATGCGCGCCATCGCGTGCACGACCCGGTTCTCCCGCAGGGTCGGCCCGGGGCGGCTGACCCCGGCGAGGTACAGCGGAGCGCTGGTGTGCACGAACGGCAGCGGCACGAACTCGGTGAACCCGCCCGTCTCGTCCTGGATCCGGCCGAGGAGCCGGAGATGGGCCAGCCAGTGGGCGGGTGTGTCGACGTGTCCGTACATCATCGTGGCGCTCGACCGGAGCCCGACGCGGTGCGCGGCCGTGACGATCTCGACCCAGGTGGCGGCCGGCAGCTTTCCCTTGGTCAGCACCCAGCGCACCTCGTCGTCGAGGATCTCCGCGGCGGTGCCGGGGATCGTGTCGACACCCGCTTCCTTCGCGGCGGTGAGGAAGTCGGCGTACGACAGGCCCGTGCGGGTGGCGCCGTTGACGATCTCCATCGGGCTGTACGCGTGCAGGTGGATCTCCGGCACCCGCTCCTTCACGGCGCGCGCCAGCGCGAAGTACGCGGTTCCCGGCAGGTCGGGGTGGATGCCTCCCTGCATGCAGATCTCGGTGGCGCCGAGGTTCCAGGCCTCCTCGGCCCGGTCGGCGACCTGGTCCAGCGACAGCGTGTAGGCGTCGGCGTCGGTGCGCCGCTGCGCGAACGCGCAGAACCGGCAGCCCGTGTAGCAGACGTTGGTGAAGTTGATGTTGCGGTTGACGACGTAGGTCACGTCGTCGCCGTCGGTCGCGCGGCGCAGGTCATCGGCGATCCGGCACACCTCGTCGAGCGCGGGACCGTCGGCATGCAGCAGGGCCAGCGCCTGGTCGTCGGTCAGCCGCGACGGGTCCCGCTCGGCCTGGTGCAGGGCAGCCGCCACCTCGCGGTCGGCGAAGACTGGAGCCGCCGATGTGCCTGCCGCCAGGCGGTTTCCGACGGTCTCGGCGATCGCCGCCCAGTCCCCGTAGACCGCGTCGAAGTCGGACCGCTTGTCACTGCTGCGGCCCTCGGTGTCGATGGCCGTGTGCAGGTCGGTCCGGCCGGTTGCGACCAGCCCACCGTCTGGCTCCTGCCACTGCCGGCCCACCGGGCGGACGTCGGCGGCGAGCCCGCGGTCGTCGGCGAGTGCCGCGACGTGACCGGCCAGGCGCGGATCGAGCCAGGGCTCGCGCAGGTACGGCGGGTGCGCGGCCAGCCGCTCGGTCAGGGTGAACCCCGCCGCGGCGGTCCACGCGGCCAGGTCGTCGAGCTGCGGCCAGGGCCGCTCGGGGTTCACGTGGTCCGGGGTGAGGGGCGAGACGCCGCCGAGGTCGTCGATGCCCGCCGCGAGCAGCGCGGCAACGTCGGCCGGGTCGACGAGGTTGGGCGGTGCCTGGACGCGGACCTGCGGGCCGAGCAGCACACGGGCGACCGCGACCGCGGCGAGGTGCTCCTCGCGGTCGGCGTCGTCGCGGTGCCGGGCCGCGGTGTCCGGCTTGGCCCGGAAGTTCTGGACGATCACTTCCTGCACGTGGCCGTAGCGGCGGGCGGACGCGCGGATGTCGAACAGCGACTGCGCCAGCTCGTCCCGGGTCTCACCGATGCCGACCAGAACACCGGTGGTGAACGGAACGGCCGACCGGCCGGCGTCCTCCAGGACGCGCAGGCGTACCGCCGGGTCCTTGTCGGGGCTGCCGAAGTGCACCTCGCCCGGAGTCTCGAACAGCCGGCGGCTGGAGGTCTCGAGCATCAGCCCCATCGACGGCGCCACCGGCTTGAGCCGCTGCAGGTCCTGCCACGACATCACCCCCGGGTTCAGGTGCGGCAGCAGCCCGGTCTCCTCCAGCACCGCGACGGCGGCGGCCCGGACGTAGGCGAGGGTCGAGTCGTAGCCGGCCTCGTCGAGCCACTGTCGCGCCTGCGGCCAGCGGTCCTCGGGCCGGTCGCCCAGCGTGAACAGCGCCTCCTTGCACCCGAGCGCCGCGCCCCGCCGGGCGATGTCGAGGACCTCGTCGAGCGACAGGTACGGCGCGGGGACCTTGGCCGGCGCCACCGCGAACGTGCAGTAGTGGCAGCGGTCCCGGCACAGGCGGGTCAGCGGCACGAACACCTTGCGGCTGTAGGTGACCGTCCCCGGGCGGCCCAACGCGACCAGCCCGGCGTCGCGCACGCGGGCCGCGGACGACATCAGATCCGTGAGGTCCTCGCCGCGAGCGGCCAGGAGCACCGCCGCCTCCGTCACGTCGAGCGAGGACGCGTCCCGGGCACGGCGCAGCGCCCGGCGCATCGCCGAGACGCTCGGCGCGTCCGTACCCATGCCGGTGACACTACGGGCGGCCGTGAGCGAGACCCAGCCGGGGTGCGAGGATCGAGCCCGTGCGGATCACGGCGCTCGCGGGCGGCATCGGCGGCGCCCGGTTCCTGCGCGGGCTGCTCGCGGCCGAACCCGCGGCCGAGGTGACGGCGATCGTCAACACCGGCGACGACATCACCCTGCACGGGCTGCGGGTCTGCCCGGACCTCGACACCGTCATGTACACACTCGGCGGCGGCATCTCGGCCGAGCGCGGCTGGGGGCGGGAGGGCGAGACCTTCGCCGTCCGCGACGAGCTGGCCGCGTACGGCGTCGGCCCGGCGTGGTTCGGGCTCGGCGACCGCGATCTCGCCACCCACCTCATCCGTACCCAGCTGCTCGACGCCGGGCAGTCGCTGACCGACGTCACCGCCGCCCTGTGCGAACGCTGGCAACCGGGGCTCACCCTGCTCCCGATGAGCGACGACCGGGTCGAGACGCACGTCGTGGTCGACGATCCCGAGTCCGGCGAGCGCCGGGCGATCCACTTCCAGGAGTGGTGGGTGCGCCACCAGGCGGCGCTCCCGGCCCACGACATCGTCGCCGTCGGGGCAGACGCCGCAGCACCGACAACCGCTGTCCTGCAGGCGATCTCGGCGGCGGACGTGATCCTGCTGCCGCCGTCGAACCCGGTGGTCAGCATCGGCACGGTCCTCGCCGTACCCGGTGTACGCGACGCGCTGCTGGCCGCGGCTGCCCCGATCGTCGGCGTCTCGCCGATCATCGGCGGCAGCCCCGTCCGCGGCATGGCCGACGCCTGCCTCACCGCCATCGGCGTCGAGACCAGCGCCCAGGCCGTCGCCGCGCACTACGGGGCGCGGTCGCGCGGCGGGCTGCTCGACGGGTGGCTCGTGGACAGCACCGACGACGGCGCCGCGGTCGACGGGCTCGTCGTCAAGGCCGTACCGCTGTGGATGACCGATGTCGAGGCCACCGCCGACATGGCCCGCGCCGCGCTGGCCCTGGCGAAGTAGATGCTGCCCGACGCGGTCGGCGGCGTGACCCTGCGCCCCGTCACGGGCCTGCCCGACATCCGGCCGGGCGACGACCTGGCCACCCTGCTCGCCGATGCGGCCCGCGTCCAGGACGGCGACGTGCTGGTCGTGACGAGCAAGGTGGTCTCCAAGGCGGAAGGCGCGCTGCATCGTGTGGCGCCCGGCGAGGACCGCGAGACCGCGCGACAGCGGGCCATCGACGAGGAGACCGTCGCGGTCGTCGCCGAGCGCGGACGCACCCGCATCAGCCGTACTCGGCACGGATTCGTGCTCGCCTCCGCCGGTGTGGATGCCAGCAACGTCCACGCCGACGAGATCGCGCTGCTGCCCCGCGACCCGGACGCCTCCGCCCGGCAGCTGCGGGCGCGGATCCAGGCGGCGGCGGGCGTCAGGGTCGGCGTCGTGCTGACCGACACGTTCGGCCGCCCCTGGCGGTACGGGCTCACCGACGTCGCGCTGGGCGTGGCCGGGCTCGCTCCGATCGTCGACCTGAAGGGCCGCGTCGACCCGTACGGGCTGGCGCTGGAGATGACCGAGACGGCGCTCGCGGACGCCGTCGCCGGCGCGGCCGACCTGGTCAAGGGAAAGCTCGGCGGCATCGCCGCGGCCGTCGTGACCGGCCTGGGGGCCTGGGTGACCGACGAGGACGGTCCGGGTGCTGCGCGGCTGGTGCGGCCGCTCGAGGAGGACATGTTCGCGCTCGGCCATCGCGAGGCGATGGCCGCCGCGGTCGCGAACCGGCGCACGGTGCGCGCGTTTCTCGACAAGCCGGTGCCGGAGTCCCTGCTGCACAAGGGAATTGCCGCCGCGGTGACGGCACCGGCACCGCATCACACGACGCCGTGGCGGTTCGTCGTCGTCCGGGAGCGGCGGCAGCAGCTGCTGGAGGCGATGGCCGAGCGGTGGGCTGCGGATCTGCGGGCGGACGGGTTCTCGGACGAGTCCGTACGTCGGCGGCTGCGGCGCGGCGAGGTGCTGCGCGGCGCGCCCGAGATCGTCGTGCCCGTGCTCGTCCGCGACGGCGCGCACGACTACCCCGACGCGCGCCGGAGGGGCGCCGAGGAGCGGATGTTCGTGGTCGCGATGGGGGCGGCCGTGCAGTCGCTGCTGGTGGCGCTCGCGGCCGAGGGTCTCGGGTCGTGCTGGGTGTCCTCGACGCTGTTCTGCCCCGACGTGGTCCGGGCGGTGCTGGACCTGCCGGACGACCATGAACCGTGCGGCGCCGTCGGTATCGGGTGGCCGGCCGAGCCGCCGCCGGGCCGCGCCGCCCGCGACGCGGCGGACTTCACCGTCCTGCGCTGAGGCGACGCGCCACGGCCGCACGCCGAGTGGGCCGTATGCCGAGGCCGCGCCTATCCTCTCCCGTCGTGGCCCCGTCCAAGTTGAGCAAGCGCGAGATGCGGGACCTGCGGCGCCTGCGGCGCGAGGAGGCCCAGCTGCGCGCCCGCCGCAAGCGGTTCTGGCTGAACATGGGCGTCATCGGCGGCGCCATCGTGGTCGCGATCATCGTGCTGGGCCTGGTCGCCCTGTCGATCCACGAGCGCGGCGGCTCCGCCAAGCCGAAGCCGTCGACGAGCGCGTCGACGAGCGGCAGTCCCGCCCCGACGACCTCGGGCAGCGCGACGTCACCGGCCGCGACCGCCTCGGGCGGTGCGACCAGCCCGGCCACCGTGGCGACGTCACCCGCACCCACACCGAAGGCCAGCGGGTCGCCTGCCCGCTGACCGGGCGCCACGGGTCAGGACGAGCGGTCGCTCGAGAAGCGCACCGCGCCGTCGCCGATCCGCGCGCCGGGAAACACCCGTACGCCCGACAGCAGCTCGTTCCCGGCGCCCACGACCGCGCCATCCCCGAGCACGACCCCGTCGAGCTGGGTCCCGGTGCCGACCACGGCGCCGCGGCCGACCACGCTCGCGTTCACCACGGCCCCGGGCCGGACGACCGCCTCGTCGAACAGCACGCTGCCGTGCACCCGGGCGCGCGGCCCGACGTACGCGTGCCGTCCCACGGTCGTCCCGCCGTCGACGACCGCCCCCGGGGAGACGTCGGCGCCGGGCAGCACCAGGCGCGGACCGGGAGGCCCCGGCAGCGCCGGCGAGGCGATCACGCCGCGGACCAGGTCGCACGAGCCGCGGACGAAGGCGGCGGGCGTGCCGACGTCGAGCCAGTAGGCCGTGTCGACGAACGCCTGCAGGTGCGCGCCTTCGGCCAAGAGCGAGGGGAACGTCTCCCGCTCGACGCTGACCACCCGACCGGCCGGGATCGCCGACAGCAGGACGTCGCGGCGGAACACGTAGCAGCCGGCGTTGACCTGGTCGGTGGCCGGGTTCGGGTCCTTCTCCAGGAACGCGGTGACGCGCCCGTCGGCGTCCGTGGGCACGCAGCCGAAGGCCCGCGGGTCCGAGGCGCGGGTGAGGTAGAGGGTGACGGCAGCGCCGGAGGCGCGGTGCGCCTCGAGCTGGCCGCCGATGTCGTGCCCGTCGAGCACGTCGCCGTTCAGGATGAGGACGTCGTCGCTGCGGAGCCGGTCGGCGACGTTGCGGATGCCCCCGCCGGTGCCGAGCGGCGTCTGCTCGGTGACGTACTCGATCTCGAGGCCCAGGTCTGCCCCGTCGCCGAAGTACTGCTCGAACACCTCCGGCCGGTACGACGTCGCGAGCACGACGTGGTCGACCCCGGCCGCCTTCGCCCGCGCCAGCTGGTGCGCGGTGAACGGCACGCCGGCCGCGGGCAGCATGGGCTTGGGTGCCGAGATCGTGAGCGGGCGCAGCCGGGTTCCCTGGCCGCCGACGAGCAGGACCGCGTCCACGTCAGCGCACCCCGCCGGGGAACTCGGCGGCGAGCGTGCGCTCGAGCCCTTCCACGATGCTGTACGGCCGTACGAACCCCGACCGGTCGACGCGGCCGGCGTCGACCGTGGTCTCTGCGGCGAACTTGCGTACCCGGACGGCGCTGACCGGGAACGTCCGGCCGGTCAGGCGGGCTGCCGCGTCGAACACGTGACCGGCCAGGACTCCCAGGGGCAGCGGGATCGCCCGCGCCCCGACAGGCACGCCGAGCCGCTCGGACAGGACCGCGACCAGCTCTCGCGTCGTGAGGTCCGGGCCGTCGGCGTAGTTGACCAGGTGCACCCCGGGGCCCGCCTCGACGGCGCCGGTCAGGTAGGCGGCGACGTTGCCGACGTAGGCCATCGACTTGCTGTTGGCGCCGTCGCCGACGAAGCGGAACCGGCCGGAGGCGACCTGCGTCGCGAGCGTCCAGACGTTGCCCCGGTTGCCCTCCCCGAACACGACGCACGGCCGCACGATCGTGAGCGACCGGCGGGGATCTGCTGCGGCCCAGGCGCGGAGCACGTCCTCGGCGGCCAGCTTGGTCCGCCCGTACTCGTTGAAGGGACGGGTCGGCGCCGTCTCGTCCGGGCGGGGACGGCCCAGCCCGTAGACCGCGACCGTGCTGGTGAACACCAGCCGGTCGACCCCGCGGGCCTCGGCGGCGGCCACGAGGGTGCGCGCGCCGCCGACGTTCACGGCCTCGTAGCGCGAGACCGGACGGACGTCGTCGCGGTGCTCGGCCGCGAGGTTGACGGCGACGTCGACGTGCTCGAGGGCGGCCTCGACGTCCTTCCGGTCCGTGACATCCCCGATGGTCGTGACGTCCGGGTAGCTCGCCGAGGGGCGCAGGTCGAGGATCGTCGGCTCGTGGCCGGCCTCGCGCAGGGCGCCGACCAGGCGGGTCCCGATGAACCCGCTGCCACCGATGACGAGGACCCTCACCGCTCCCCTCCGGCTCACCAGATGCCGGCCAACACTAGTGCGGCCAGAAGGACCCGGTCCCGCGGCCGGCGCCGGAGCTGACCGGCTCGCCGCGCCAGCGCGAGGCGGTGCACCGGACCGCCGCCGGCGAGGTCGCCGCGCAGTCGTTGCAGGGCCGGTCGCCCGGAGGGCGGTACGACCGCGAGGCCGACGTCGACCACGGCCAGCGCCTGGCTGCGATGCCAGCGCGACCGCACCAGCCGCAGCCGGGCGAGCGCCGCCGACCGCCCGTGGTTCGCCCCCATGACGTTGTCGCCGTGCTGCCGGTAGTCGACGCTCGGCACCTCGTCGATGTGCCAGCCCCAGCCCCGCGCGCGGCAGACCGCGTAGACGAGCCAGTCGTTGAACTCCACCGGAGCGGCCAGCCCCGAGCGGACGACGTCGCCGACCAGGGACACCAGGCGCGGCGTGAGCAGGAAGGTGCTGCCGGGCCCTGGGCTCTCGCACACCCAGTCGTACGGGCGTTGCGGGAAGGCCTTGCGGACCAGGCGCCGCGAGCCGTCCGGCCGCACGGCCGTCACCTGCGACGACACGCCGTCGAGGCCGCGGGCCGCGAGCAGGGCTGCGTGCCGCGCCAGCTTGTCGGGCAGCCACACGTCGTCCTGGTCCGACAGCGCCACGAGGTCCACGCCGGACACGTCGGCGTCGCGGAACAGTCGGGCGAAGTTGGCCGCGGCCGACCCGCTGGCGGGCAGCGCCGGCAGGACCGTGATGCGGGCGTCGGCGGCGGACCGCTCGGCCAGGATCTGCGCGGTCCCGTCACCCGAGGCGTCGTCGGAGACGACGACGCAGACGTCGACGTCACGCTGGTCGAGGATCGAGTCGAGCTGCTCGCCCAGCCAGGCCGCTCCGTCGTGGGTGGCGAGCAGGACCGCGACGCGCGGTCGGGTCATGCCTCCGCGGAGCGGGCGGCCAACTCGTAGCTCGCGAGGTGCGCCTCCGCACTGGCCGCCCAGGTGAACTCCCCGGCCCGCGCGTGACCGGCCCGCCCGAGGGCGAGGCGCCGGTCCGGGTCGTCGAGCAGGGCGGCCAGGTTGGTCGCGATGGCGTCGGCGTCGGGCTCGGTGTAGGCGACGGCGTCGCCGCCGACCTCGGGGAGCGACAGCCGGGGGGTGGTCAGCACCGCGCCGCCGCAGGCCATGGCCTCCAGGACCGGCAGGCCGAAGCCCTCGCCGAACGACGGGTACGCGACGACGAGCGCGCCGCCGAGATAGCCGGGCAGGTCGGCAAAGCGCAGGTAGCCGGGCCGCAGCACGGTCAGGTGCGGTGGCACGGCCGCGACGGCGGCGTCGACGTCGGAGTCCCACCCGGCGCCGCCCGCGAGGACGAGCGCAGGGGGATCGGGGCGGTCGGCGACGGCCGTCGTCCAGGCGCGGACGAGGGCGGGGACGTTCTTGCGGGGTTCGAGCGTGCCGAGGAACGCGACGTACGAGCGGGTGCCGAGACCGAGCCGGGCGGCGACCCGTGCCTTCTCGGTGTCGTCCGGCAGGTGGAAGGTCTCGGTGTCGACGCCGTGGTAGGCGACGTCCACCTCGGTGGCGTCCGCGCCGAGGACGCGGACGAGCTCGTCGCGAGTGGCCTTGCTCGGCACGATCACCCGCGCGGCCCGGCGCAGTGCCGTGCGCGTCGCAGAGCGGAAGAACGTGCCCTTCACGGCGGTGTGCATCGACGGCTCGGTGAAGAACGTCAGGTCGTGGATCGTCACCACGACCGGCCGGCCGACGCGCAGCGGCATCGTGTAGTGCGGCGAGTGGACGACGTCGGCGCGCACGTCCTTGACCAGCATCGGGAGGCCGGTCTGCTCCCAGGCCAGGCGCGCGGGCCGGTGGCTCACGGCGGCCGGGCAGGGGACGACCTCGGCGTGCGGGGCCAGCCGGCCGTAGCGCTCGGCGTCCGATCGCTGGCAGACCAGGGCGAGGTCGGCGCCGGCCGTGCCCAGCGCGGCGACGAGTCCGTCGACGTACCGGCCGACGCCGCCACGGTCGGCGGGCACGGCGGTGCAGTCCACGAGCACGCGTGTCACGGGCTCCAATCTACGCCCGCACGGAGGTGGCGACCGCGCGGACGCTCGCCGCCACGCGGGTCCAGTCGTGGGCCTTCGCCCGCTCGCGGCCGGCGTCGGCGAGCCGCCGGCGCTCCGCCGGGTCGCCCGCGACCTCGCCCAGGGCCACCGCGAGCGCGGCCGCGTCGCCGACCGGGACGGTGCGCGTCGCGCCGCCGCCGGTCTCGACGAGCGCCGGGTCGTCGGAGCTCACGACGGGCAGGCCCGCGGCCATGGCCTCGGCCACCGGGAGCCCGAACCCCTCGGCGCGGCTGGGGGCTACGAGGGCGGTCGCGCGGGCGAGAGCGGTCGCGAGGTCGGAGTCCGCCAGCCGGCCGAGCGCACGGACGCGTCCCGCGTCCAGGCCGGCGGCCGCGGCCAGCGCCGTCACGTCGACCCCGCCCCATCCCGCGGGGCCGGCGACCAGCAGCGGCAGGTCCGGGGCCGCCGGGTGGGCCAGCGCGCGTACGGCGACGTCCAGTCCCTTGCGCGGCTCCAACGAGCCGACCGCCAGCAGGTACGCCGCGGGCAGCGCGAGCCGCCGGGCACGGGCCTCGGCGTCGGGCGGCGGCGTGACCGCGTCCCGGCTCACGCCGGCGCCGATCACATGGATCCGCCCTTCGAGCTCGGGCAGGAAGCGCAGCAGGGCCGCCGCCGCCGCGGCCGTCGGGGTCAGCACGGCGTCGGCGGTCGCCTCGAGGCGTTCGCCCATGGCCCGGTGGAAGCGGACGCCGCGCGGCGTCAGGACCTCCGGATGGGTCCAGGGCACGGCGTCGTGAACGACGACGAGGAGCGGTCGTCGGCGGCGGGGGGGCGCGAGGATGGACGGCGCCAGCACCACGTCGCCGCCCCGCGGCCCGGGCCCGACGCCGTACTGCCAGGCCACGCTGAGCGAACGGTGGCCGAGCGACAGCCGGGTCGGTCCGGCCACGCCGGGAACCTCGGCCGCGCGCGTGTCGCGGTGCCACGCCGTCCACGACGAGACGTGGCCGCCGGCCGCCAGCGCGGCGGTCAGCTCGACGGCGTACCTGCCGATGCCGCCGGGCACGGGAGCGAGCGCCTGCTCCAGCACCACCGCCAGCGAGGGACTCACCGCGGCACGTGCTGCGGCCCGGTCATCGGTCGAGGTTAGCGCCGGGAACCGCCGCTATCCTGCGGCCGTGCGTGTGCTGGTCGTGTCTGCGCACTACCCGCCGGACTTCGTCTCGGGCGGCACGCTCGTTCCGCAGCGGTTGGCTCGCGGGCTGCGCGACCGAGGCCACGACGTGCACGTGTACGCCGGCAGCATCGACCCGGCGCGACCGCCGCTCTCGACCTGGGCCGAACGCGACGAGACCGGCCTGCCCGTCCGGTGGATCGCCGTCCACCGCTTCATCGCCTGGGACAGCGAGCGCAACACGCACAACCCGGCCGTGACCCGCGACTTCGCCGCCTACCTGCAGGACGTGCGCCCGGACGTCGTCCATCTGCACTCGGTGCAGGCGCTCGGGGGCGGCCTGGTCCCGGCCGCCCGCGCCGCCGGCGCCCGTGTCGTGGTGACGATGCACGACTTCTGGTGGGTCTGCGGTCGTCAGTTCCTCGCCACCCGCGAGCCCCGGCCGTGCTGCCTCGTGGTGGACGCAGGTACCTGCCCCTGCGAGGTGGATCACGACTGGCTGTTGCGCCGCAATGGCGCCTTGCACCGGGACCTCGAGGCTGCCGACCTGCTGCTGGCGCCCTCCCGGTCGGCAGCCGAGGTCCTGCGCGCGAACGGTCTCGGCCGGGTCGAGGTCGACGACAACGGGCTGCCGCCGTGGCGCCCCCAACGGCACCCACCCCGGCCGGACGGCCTCGTTCGCCTGCTGTTCACCGGCGGCTCCAACCCGCTCAAGGGCTGGCCGGTGCTCGCGGGCGCCCTCCCGTACCTGCCCACGACCGGCTGGCGGCTGTCCGCGTACGGCGTCCCCGCGCCCGACGACGATCCGATGCCCGATGCGGTCGCCGACCGCGTGACCCTGCACCCCGCGTACCTTCCCTCGGAGCTCGGGGCCGTCCTGGCCCAGCACGACGTGCTCGTCGTCCCGAGCGTGATGCGCGAGACCCAGTCCGTCGTGACCCGCGAGGCGCTCCAGGCGGGCCTCACGGTCGTCTGCACCGACACGCTCGGCCCGGAGGAGGTGGTGACCGACGGCGTGAACGGTCGCATCGTCCCCGCCGCCGATTCCCAGGCTCTGGGGCAGGCGCTCGCCGAGCTCGTCACCGACCCGGACCTCCTGCGGCCGGACCCCCAACTGCGGCTACGGACGGTCGACGAGCAGGTTGGCGGGCTCGAGGACAGGTACGCCCGCCTCTTGGGCGAGCCGCGCGCCGGGGCGTCGGGCACCCTCCGGACGTGGGCCCCTCGTCGCGTGCTGTTCGTCTGCGGGATCGAGGGCGCGCCGCTGCGCTACCGCGCGGAGCTGCCGGCAGAGGCCCTGCGGCTGCACGGCGTCCGGACCGACGTCCGCGCGCACAACGACGAAGCCGTCCCCCGGCTCGCACACAAGGCGGATGCCGTCGTCCTCTACCGCGTTCCCGCCACGCCGCAGATCCTCGGCCTGCTGGCGGACGTGCGCAGCCGCCCGGAACCGCCGCCCGTCCTCGCCGACATCGACGACCTGATCTTCGATCCGTCGCTGCGCGGCACCCTGCCGGGCCTGGCCGTCCTGTCGGCCGCCGACCAGGATCTGTGGTGGCAGGGGGTCCGCCGCTACCGGACGACCATCGAGCACGCGGACGCGTTCGTGACCACGACGCCGCTGCTGCGCGACCGCGCGGCGGACCTCACGGGCCTGCCCTCGTACGTCCTGCCCAACGGGGTGGGACTCGTGATGGGGCGACTGGCCGACGCTGCCGTGGCCCGGCAGCGCTCACCCGGGCCGTTGCGTGTCGGCTACTTCAGCGGGACCAACACGCACGACCACGACTGGGCCGTCGCGGAGCGGGCTGTCGTCGCGGCAGTCCGCGACCATCCGGACGCGGAACTGTGGCTCGGCGGGCACCTGCGCGCGAGTCGGGCGCTGCTCGCGCTCGGCACGCGCGTCCGGCGGTTGCCGTTCCTGCCCTGGACCGAGCTGGTCGGCGTGCTCCGCGACCTGGACGTCAACCTGGCTCCGCTGGCGCTGGGAGACACGTTCAACGAGGCAAAGAGCGCGATCAAGTGGCTCGAGGCGGCACTCGTCGAGACCCCGACCGTCGCCTCCCCCACTGCCCCGTTCTCGGAGGCGATCGGGTCGGGCACCAACGGCCTGCTCGCGGCAACGGACGCCGAGTGGTACGAGGGTGTCAGCGCTCTGCTGACCGACCCGCTGCTGCGGCGTCGGCTGGGTACGCGGGCCAGACGCGATGCCCTGCTGCGGTTCTCGCCGCACTTGCAGGCGGACCGCTACCTGCAGATCCTCGCCGCGACCCGCGAGTACGTGCGGGTCCACGGTCCCCGCCACGTGACCACCGGCTGGCCCGACGAGGTCGTCGACGAGGAGTGGCGCCCGCACCCGCTGGAGCCCTATGCGACGGCCGACCCCCGCGAGGATCTGCGGGTCGCCGCCCTGCGACTGCGCCGTCGTGCCGGCACGATGCGTCGTGCCGGGGTTCCGTACGTCGCGGCCGCGCGCCACCGGGTGGGGCGGGCCGCGCGCGCTGCCGGCTTTCGCCGCGTCCCGCCCGGGTCGGCGCCCCGCTAGCCCGGGCCGGCCCTACGCGTCGCGCCCTGTCGGATGACCGTGCGTGCGGCGGTGGCCACGGCCCGGGGAAGCGACCGGCGGCCGGACACCGAACCGGGACCTGGAACGACGGGTCGGGACACCGCGTGGTCGGGGGCGCGCCGTGGGCGCCGGCAGAACTCGAGCAGCGGCTCGGCGAGACGGTCCCACCGCAGCTCGTCGGCCAGGGCGCGCACCTGCGCGCGGCAATGGGCCAGCTCCGCCGCGTCGCCCAGCAGGGCCTGCAGGGCCGCCGCCAGCCCGTCGACATCCTCCGGGTCGACGACCCGGCCGAGACCGCGGGTCCGGATCAGGTCGGCGAACACGTCACCGTCGGTCGCCACGATCGGCAGACCTGCCCACAGGTAGTCGAGCATCCGGGTGCGGAAGGAGAACGCGGTCTCGAGGTGCTCGAAGTGGCAGCTGACACCGAGGTCGGCGTCGGTCAGCCAGCGGGACCGCTCCTCGTACGGGACCCACCCCTCGTTGAAGAACACGACCGATCCCGTGAGGCCGAGCCGATCC
>DASVGV010000071.1:0-7470 GCA_036379355.1 Mycobacteriales bacterium
GGCCGCCTTCCCGGAGGTGGTCGGCGTCGGCGGCACCACCGTCACGACCGGACCGGGCGGGACCACGCAGACTGCCTGGAGCAACACCCACGGCGCGACCGGCGGCGGCTACAGCTCGCTGTTCACGCGGCCGGCGTACCAGAACGGCACCGTCACGAACGCGATGCGCGGCGTGCCGGACATCGCCATGGACGGCGACCCGCAGACAGGACTCCTGCTGTACGCGAGCGGCGACAACGGGTGCAAGACGAGCAACAACCGTTGCGCCGTCGGCGGAACCAGCCTGTCCGCGCCGCTCGCCGCCGCGTCGCTCGCCTCGATCCTGGCCGTCCGCGGCGCGACATCGGGACTCGGAGACATCCACTCGCTTCTCTACAGCGCACCGGCGGGGTCCTACACGGACGTCACGTCCGGGAACAACGGCGCGTACTCCGCCGGTCCAGGCTGGGACCCCGTCACCGGTTGGGGAACGCCGCTGTGGACGTCGCTGCTCGCCCCGACGGCCGGGACGACGCCGTACGTCGCGATCACCCCGGTCCGCGTCGTGGACACCCGCTCGGGAGTCGGCGGCGTGGCCTCGGCGCCTCTGGCCGCCGGAGTCCCGTACACGCTCGCGCTTGCCGGCACCTCGCTGCCGGTCGGCCAGCAGGCGTATGCCTTCAACGTCACCGCCATCGGACCAGTCGGACCCGGAAACCTCCGGCTCACGCCGGCCTGCGGGACCGCCGGGACGTCGTCGCTCGTGAACTACCAGCCGGGCAAGGACGTCGCGAACTTCGTGATCGCCGCGAATCCCAACGGCTGCAACGCTTTCACGCTGGTGTCGTCGGGGTCGGCCGCGAACGTCGCGATCGACGCCCTCGGCTACTACACGGCCGGCTTCGCGAGCGTGTCGCCGACGCGCGTCGCCGACACCCGGACGGGTCTCGGTGGTACCACGGGCCCGATCGCCGCCGGCGCCACGGCGTCCTTCGCGATCGCCGGCACGGCGGGCGTGCCCGCCGACGCGAGTGCCGTCGCGGTCAACGTCACGGCGATCGGCCCCGATGGAGTGGGGAACCTGCGCATCTACCCCGACGGCGGTGCCGTGCCCGACACCAGCAACGTCAACTACATCCCGGGCGTCGACAAGGCCGCCTTCACCGTGGTCCAGCTCCCAGCGGACGGGAAGATCGACATCGCGTCCGCCGGTTCGGCGGTGAATGTCGCCATCGACGTGTTCGGCTACTACCCCGCCACGTCGAACCTCGTCACGGCCGCGCCGGTCCGAGTTCTGGACACCCGCACGACATCCCCTCTGGCGCCAGGGGTTCCGTACCCGGTGCAGGTGACCGGTGTGGCCGGAGTCCCGGCCGACGCGCAGGCCGTCCTGGTCAGCCTCACGGCGATCCACACCGCGACGTCGACGGGGATCGGCAATCTCGCGATCTATCCGGCGGGTCCCGGCGTACCGACCGTCAGCACGATCAACTACGTGGGACCGGACAGCGACGTCGCGAACTTCGCGATCGTCCCGGTGGGCAGCGGCGGGATGGTCGACCTGGTCTCGCGAGGCTCGCCGACCGACGCCGCCCTCGACATCGTCGGGTACGTCCCCGCGCCGTAACACCGCCCTCGTACCCCCTCGAGATGTGGCAAAGGCACGCCCCGGGCCCCGAGATGCGCGCGTTTGGCGCATCTCGGCGGGAAGGGGGGTCAGTTAGCAGCGGCGGCGGCGAGGGTGGCGGCGCCGAGGTCGAGGCAGCGCTCGTCCACGTCGAACGACGGCTGGTGCAGGTCGTGGTACGGCTCCCCCGGTACGTGCACCCCGAGCCGGCCCATCGCGCCGGGCACCTGTTCGAGCAGCCAGCCGAAGTCCTCACCGCCCAGTGACTGCGCCGTGGACACCACCGTGCCGGGGCCACCCGCCGACTCCGCCGCCCGCGTCAGCACGGCCGTCGCGGCAGCGTCGTTCACCACCGGCGGAACGCCTGGGGTGTAAGCGATCTCAGCATCCGCGCCATAGGCCGCGGCCAGCGCCCGAACGGCTCCCGTGACCACCTCACGAGCGGCGTGCCACACATCGCGGTCGAAGACGCGGACCGTCCCGCGCGCGGATCCGTGTGCCGGGATGGCGTTCGCGGCGACGCCCGCCGCGATCGACCCGAAGACCACCGACAGCGACGCGCGCGGGTCGACCGCCCGCGACAGCACCGCGGGCAGCTCGGCCACCACGTGGGCCAGCGCGCCCACCAGATCGACGGTGCGCTGCGGACGCGACGTGTGCCCGCCCGGACCGGTGAGCCGCACCTCGAGCAGGTCCGCGGCGGCCGTCATCGGCCCCGTGCGCAGCCCCACATGGCCGACATCGAGGGCCGGGTCGCAGTGCAGCGCGTACGCCGCCGCGATGCCGTCGAGCACGCCCGCCGACAGCGCCGCCAGCGCGCCGCCGGGCATGACCTCCTCGGCGGGCTGGAACAGCAGCCGCGCCGACCCGCCGCCGGCCCGCAGCAGCCGCGCGGCCCCGATCAACGCGGTGGTGTGCACGTCGTGACCGCAGGCGTGGCAGACCCCCTCGACGGTCGACCGGTACGGCACGTCCTTCGCGTCGGCGAGCGGGAGCGCGTCGAGGTCGGCGCGCAGCAGGACGGCCGGCGCCGGACCCACGTCGCACACCACCCCGGTCCCGACGTCGAGCACGCGGGGCGCGAGACCCAGTGCCGTGAGCTCCTCGACCACGAGGGCGGTGGTGCGCTTCTCGGCCCAGCCCAGCTCGGGGTGCGCGTGCAGCGTCCGGCGGATCTCGACCAGCGACCTCACGCGGGCGCCCCCGCGGCGAACTCGGACACGAGCGACCGGACGACCGCGCGCATCGACCCATCTTCGGTGAACGCCGCCCGCTGCCGCTCGTACGACGCGCCCTTCTCCAGCACCGTCGCGACGGTGGCGAGGTTCTCGGCGCAGCCCAGCCGGCCGGCCACCGGCATCAGCTCGGCCACCAGCTCCTCGATCTCACTACGCAGCGGCGCCGTCGACCCCTTCTCGTCGGTGATGATCGTCGCGTCGAGGCCGTACCGGGCGGCCCGCCACTTGTTCTCGCGCACCGTCCAGCCCGACGGCGTCGGCAGCGTGTAGCCGCGGTCGAGCTGCCCGTCGAGGCGTTCCACCAGGCACTGCGCGAGCGCCGCGACCATGCCGACCTCGGCGAGCGTCGGCAGGCCGTCACAGATGCGCAGCTCGACGGTGCCGAACCCCGGGTGCGGCCGGATGTCCCACCACACGTCCTTGACCGACTCGATGGTGCCGCTCTCGATCAGCGTGCCCATGAACGACTCGAACTGGTCCCACCCCGCGAGCTGGTACGGCAGCCCCGCCGTCGGCAGCCCCTCGAACACCTTCGACCGGGCCGACGCCAGCCCCGTGTCGGTACCGATCCAGTACGGGGACGACGCCGAGAGTGCCAGGAAGTGCGGGATGTACGCCGACAGTGCGTTCACGATCGGGATCGCCTTCGCCGCCGCGCGGACGCCGACGTGCACGTGCACGCCGAAGATCTGCAGGCGGCGCGCGAGCCACTGCATGTTCTCGACCAGCGCGGCGTACCGCGGGTTCGGGCTGATCTGCTGGGTGGTCCAGTCGGTCGTGGGGTGGCTGCCCGAGCAGAGCAGGTCGATGCCGCGCGGCGCGGCCGCGGCGCGGACCTCCTCGACCGTCCCGGCGAGGTCCTCGAGCGCCTCCGGCACCGTCCGGCAGACACCGGTGATCACCTCGATGCACGACTCGAGGAGCTCGTACTTGGCCTTCGGGTGGTCGGGGCCGATCTCGCCGAGGATCGCGGACGCGCCGCTGGTCAGCTCGCCGGTGTCGGTGTCGGCGAGCTCGAGCTCCCACTCGATGCCGAGGGACGTCCCCGCGCTGGAGGCGAACTCGATGTGCACGCGCCGGAGCCTACGGGCGCGTCACCCGCTCAGGCGTCGGTGAGGTGCACCGAGGACTGCAGCTCCGGTTTGTCCTCCGCCGCCTCCGGCTGCTCGCGGACCTCGCTGCCGCGGTAGCTCTGGCTCCAGCTCGACGTGATCTGCCGCGCGTGGTGGAACCGGTCCACGTCGTCGCCCGGGTCGCGCCGGAACACGCTGGCGTAGGTCCCGGCGGCCACGAGCACGATGGCGGCCAGGATGATGAGGATCAGGGCCATGCCCGCGCCCTGCCCACCAGCCCCGCCGCCCTAAACCAGATTCCGCCGTTCGGTGCGTTTGGTTCTTCTGGGCCCTCCACTGCCGCCGCCCGCCTGCCGAAGGAAAATCTGCGGGCGACGATGCCCGCGCCCGCCCCGGCGCGGCGGGCACCGGCTGCAGCGGGGAATGCGGATGGGCCACCAGGAGACCGACCCGGGTCACCCGGCCGCGTCCGGCGGTCCCCGCTCGCTGTCCTCGCAGCTGACCGCGATGTTCCGGCTGCTCATCGGCGGCGGCCTCGCGATGTCGCTGGTGCTGGCCGCCTGGCTCGGCTGGATGCTCGCCGCGTCCCAGCCGAAGATCAACGCCTTGCAGTCCGCGACCCAGCTCGTGTCGCAGATCGACAGTCAGCTGCAGACCGAGCAGTCCGACCTGCGGGTGTTCCTGGCGTCGGCGAACAACTCCTACCTCAGCTCGTACCAGTCGTCTTTGATCAGGCTCCCCCGGCAGCTGAGCACGCTGGACGACCTCGCCGGGCGCGCCGGGTCGCCCGACCTGGTCGCCTTCGAGGTGACCCTCCAGCAATGGCAGGCGCAGTGGGCCACCCCGGTGGCGAACGGCACGCTCGCCGCGCAGGCCGCGCTCGGTGTCACCGCCGCCGACCCCCAGCAGCTCAGCACCATCCTCGACCAGGGCCGGCACCTGTTCGACCAGTACACCGCCGCTGCCCAGACGCTCGGCAACGCGCTCCAGCGGCAGCTGGACGGGGCGCGCGGCCAGCAGAAGCTCGCGACCATCCTCGCCGCGAGCGTCACGCTCCTGCTCGCGCTCGGCACCGCCGGAGTCGGCATCCGGCGCCAGCTTCTGTTGCGGACGTCCGTGGCCGGTCCGATGAAGGAGATCGGCCTCGCGCTCGGCGCGCTCATGCGCGGCGAGTACGACGCCGTGAGCATCACTCCCGGTGGCCCGGCCGAGCTGCACGGCATGAGCACGCTGGTCGCGGCACTGGCCCGCCGGCTCGCCCAGCGCAAGCACGAGCTCGCGGTGGCGGCCGAGGCGGAGGCCGAGCGGAGGGCGCGTACCGACGTGATCCTCGGCGTCGCCCGCGAGGTCGCCGGGTCGCTGAACCTGCGGTACGTCCTCGAAGCGGTGGCGACCGCGGCGGCCAGCATCTGCGGCGCGCGGCGCGCGCGGCTCTGGCTGGTCGAGACGCCCGGAGCGCCGATGCTGCTGTCGTTCGACACCGACTACGGACGGGCCGGGCTACGCGAGCGGGTCGAGCTCGACCTCGGGACGGGCGCCGCCGGGCGGGCCGCGAAGTACGGCCGGCCGGCGCTCGGCGAGGGCGCGGAGGTGGTCGACGGCGTCCCGGTCGTCGCCGTACCGCTCATCGTGGGCGCCCGGGTCGTGGGCGCCCTCGAATGCACCGGCGGCGAGCCGCGCGAGCTGTCGGACGACGTGCTCACCGCGCTGGAGACGCTCGCCACCCACGCGGCGGCCGCGATCGAGGCGTCCCGCCTGCACCAGGACGCCGAGGCGATGTCGGTTACCGACCCGCTCACCGGGCTGGCGAACCGCCGCCAGCTCGACCGGGACCTGCCGACCGAGGTGGACCGCGCCGCCCGCTACGGTCGCTCGCTCACGGTGCTGTTCTGCGACCTCGACCACTTCAAGCAGCTCAACGACCGGTACGGCCACTCGTACGGCGACCTCGTGCTCCAGCAGGTCGGGCAGGCGCTCACCGGCGCGCTGCGCGCCGTCGACCGGGCGTACCGCCTCGGCGGCGAGGAGTTCATCGTCGTCTGCCCCGAGGCGACGCTGCTCGAGGGGCGGCAGCTCGCGGACCGGCTGCGCGAGCTGATCACCCGGGCCACCTCCCAGACCGGGACGGCCGCCGGGGTCACCGCATCGTTCGGGGTCGCGACGCTGCCCGAGCACGGGACGACGCACGCGGAGCTGCTGGGCGCCGCCGACGCCGCGCTGTACGACGCCAAGGCGGCCGGCCGCAACCGGGTCGCCGTCGCGACGGCGGGCTCGGCCGGAAGCGTCCCCCACCAGCGGATGCCGTACGCGCTGCCGCCGGTCATCGGGCGGCCGAGCCGGCTGCTCGAGGAGGAGATCGGCGCCCAGGTCGACGCCGCGCTCCAGCACGTCGACGACTGACGGAGAAGATCAGAACGCGTCGGCGGGGCGGTAGATGCCCCACACCTCGCGCAGCACGTTGCAGACCTCGCCGACGGTGGCCCGGGCACGCAGCGCCTCGCGCATCGGGTACAGCACGTTGTCGGTCCCCGTCGCCGCCGCGGCCAGCGCGGCCAGATGCTCGTCGACGACCCCCTGGTCACGCGCCGCCCGCAGCGCGGCAAGCCGCTCGGACTGCTCGGCCTCGATCGCCGGGTCCACCCGCAGCGGCTCGTACCGCTCCTCGGTGTCGGCGACGAACCGGTTCAGGCCGACGACGGTGCGGCTGCCGTCCTCGATGCCCAGCGCGACGGCGTACGCCGCCTGCTCGATCTCGGACTTCTGGTAGCCCTGCTCGATCGCCTGGACGGCGCCGCCCCGCTTCTCGACCTCGGCCATCAGCGACCGGGCGGCCCCCTCGAGCTCGTCGGTCATGGCCTCGACGGCGTACGAGCCGGCGAACGGGTCGACGGTGGCCGTGACGTCCGTCTCGTACGCCAGCACCTGCTGGGTGCGCAGGGCCAGCGTCGCGGCCTTCATCGTCGGCAGCGCGATCGCCTCGTCGAAGGAGTTGGTGTGCAGGCTCTGGGTGCCGCCGAGGACGGCGGCCAGGCCCTGGACGGCGACCCGGACGAGGTTGACCTCCGGCTGCTGCGCCGTCAGCTGCACGCCCGCCGTCTGCGTGTGGAACCGGAGCATCAGCGACTTCGGGTTCTTCGCGCCGAACTCGTCGGCCATGACCTGAGCCCAGATGCGGCGGGCCGCGCGGAACTTCGCGACCTCCTCGAGCAGCGTCGTGCGGCTGACGAAGAAGAACGCCAGGCGGGGGGCGAAGTCGTCGACCTCCTGGCCGGAGGCGATCGCGGCGCGGACGTACTCGATGCCGTTGGCGAGGGTGAACGCGATCTCCTGCGCGGGCGTCGCCCCGGCCTCGGCCATGTGGTAGCCGGAGATCGAGATGGTGTTCCACTTGGGGATCTCGGCGCGGCAGTAGCTGAAGATGTCGGTGATCAGCCGCAGCGAGTGCGCCGGCGGGTAGATGTAGGTGCCGCGGGCGATGTACTCCTTGAGCACGTCGTTCTGGATCGTGCCGGTGAGCTTGCCGGCCGGGATGCCGGCCTCCTCGGCCGCGAGC